>NZ_JACGWD010000037.1:0-43064 GCF_014077565.1 Pseudoalteromonas sp. 5Ae-yellow | reverse complement strand
GGCAAAACTCAGTCGTAAGGTGTAATTCTTTAATAAATTCAGACATAAAAATAGGCCACAACTTCTGTTGTAGCCTATTATGAGCCCTTTGAAAGATCGTTCAATTAGCTTAAACGATCTGCATTAAGCATCTAGCTGGCGTTTTTATGAGTGGCTTTTCAATTATAAACTTTCTAAAAAGTCTTCATCAAAATCAGCTGGCTCTTCTTTTATAGGTGGGTTGCCATCGTACAGCTCGTATATTTGACGCTGAAAGTAAATATCTTTTACAAATAAGTACGGATCAAGTGAATCATTTAGTAACCCTTCTTGTGGGATTAATGATGCACGCGCCTCAACGGCTTTTAAAACAAACACTAGAATAGTTTGTGGAGTCGTTAGCGCAACTTCAGGCAATACAAAGTTGTCGACTACATCACCGGTCAGGTTACGTGCTGTTGTAGGACCCATGCCAGGTAGCATTAAATAAGCGCCATCACCCACGCCCCATACACCTAACGTTTGTCCAAAGTCTTCATCTACAATTTCAAGACCAAGTGAACTGGCAACATCAAAAATACCAAAAATACCAACCGTAGAGTTAACTAAAAAACGCGCTAAGCTCACACTTGCATTACCCGGCTTACCTTGCAAACCCGCATTAATCATATCGACAGGTGCTGTAATATTACCTGTAAAATTAACAATACCGTTTCTTACCGGTACAGGCGTTACTTCAACATAACCTACAGCAACTGGGCGCAATAAATAAGCATCCAGTACATCCATATTAAAGTCATATAATGGACGATTAATACTTTGCAGCGGATCTCTATCATCTACTTTGCTTTGTGGTACTTGAGCACACCCGGCTAGTATCAATAAACATAAAAAAGTAAAACTGTGTTTTAACATCTAACGTCCTTAAGGTATTAATGTATCAATTTGAAGTTGGTAGTCACTTACACTTTCACGCTTTAACGACTCTGAATGACCTTCTAGCTCACCAGAACTTGGCATAACCGAGTCATCTATAGAAATACGCGCCGAAATAATAATATTTTCTGCACTAGATAAGTTAAGCCCTGCAACCATTGCACTACTATCACTCAACTCAACTGTAATTGGAAATGAATATTTAGCGAGTTTAACAGCAGCTAATGGCATTGGCGAACCACTTGCTGCTTTTGCAAATATAAACAAGATACCGTCTTTTGGCTGTTTATCTATAAGCTCTTTTGCAATGTCGACTGTAACTGCAATAGCACCCGTTGTAGTAACTGGCATAACAGAGCCATCCGTTTGCATTTGCTTCTCTATATCAGCGATACGCTCAGAGATCATGCTATAACGAGAATCATTTTTTTCCATACTCGCAAGTAAAACTTCAAATGCAGCTTTGGCTTGAGGCCAATCTTTACGCTCATAAGCAATGAGTGCTAATAACGAAATTGCATCTAAATTGGTAGGCTCTACTTTTAGTACTTTTGAGAGCATACCTGCCGCACGGGTCATATTAGCTTCGCTGCCTTCTAGTAATAAAACTTGGCTGTAACTAATAAGTACCTGCATATTATCAGGATTCATACGAAGTGCTTTATCAAATGACTGCTGCGCCATGTCAAATTCATTAAGCGACATAGCAACTCGTCCAAGTAGCATCCAAGCGACTTCGTCATCACCTGAGCGGCTAAGCTTTGTACGAAGTGCTAATGCAAAAGCCTGCAGCTCATTTTGGCTAAGCGGCTCACCTTTTTGCATTACAGCACGCTCGCCGTAATCAGCTAAATTATCCATTGCATCATGCCAAGCCGAAATTTGCTGCTGGCTACCCGTTAAACCATAAAAAACACCTGTTAGAGCAAGAACAAATGCGCCACCAGTTAAAGCAAAAATACGATTATTACCTTTGCTGTTTAGTGATTTTTCTGGTGATAACTCATTCAATAAACGGCGTTTTAATTCAATAATTGATTCTGCATGATTTACGGTATCAATACGCTGATTATCTAAATCGGTTTGTAAATCAACTAAACGCTGCTCATAAATGCTAATTAGCTCAGCATTGGCGTTATGAGTAATTGTTTGAACGCGCTCTTTTTTTAAAAAAGGCAACATCACAAACCCAAGAGCAACCAGTGTGAGTAAAGCAAAACACGCCCACATTAAAATCATTTAACTTTGCTCCTGACGTTTATTTTGTTCAATTAGTTTAGCTAACAGCATTTCGTCGTCACTGCTCCACGTTTGTTTTACTGATGCTTTTCGCTGGCGAATAACAATAAAACCAAAGCCGACTATGACAATTAATACAGGTAATACCCAAAGTACTAAAGTCGCTGGTGTAACTGGTGGGTCGTAATGAACAAAATAGCCAAAGCGGTCAATCATGTAATCAATCACTTCGTCTTTGCTCTTACCTTCTTTAACCAATACGAGCACTTTATCGCGCAAGTCTTTAGCAACAACAGCGTCAGAGTCCGCAATGTTTTGATTTTGACACTTAGGACAGCGCAGCTCTTTAGTTAGCTCTTCAAACAATATCGCTTGTTTGTTGTTATCAAATTGATAGCGATCTTGCTCTGCAAACGCACTGATGCTTACAAAAAGGCTAAGCGTAAGTAGTAACCATTTCATTATTTAAGCTCCTGCATAATTGGCGCAAATTTAGCTCGCCATACTCGCGGGTTTATATCGCCCGTGTGATGCAACAAAATAGTGCCGTTTTTATCGACTAAAAATGTTTCAGGCGCACCCGAAACACCTAAATCCAACGACAAAGTACGATGTAAATCCAAGATATTAAATTGATATGGGTCACCCGCACGTTGCAGCATATCGCTCACTTCTGTTCGAAGTGATTGCATATCAAACGGGCCATCAAAGTCGGCGTCGTAACCTTGTACGTAATAAAGCCCAATAATTTTAACGCCTTGCTCACGTAACTTAGTTAAATAACCAAGTTCAACTAAACATGTTGGGCACCAAGTACCCCATACATTTAGTAAGTAAACTTCGCCTTTTAAAGACTCGTTAGTCCACGGCTTATTGTCTTGCATTAAATCAGGTAAATTAAATGCTGGCATTTCTTGACCTAACCGACCCGTTTGAATTTCACGAGGATTAGCAAAAAGGCCTTGGTATAAAAATACACATACAAAAGCAAATACTAAAAGCGGCGCAATAGCTAAAATTTTACGGTTCATAAAACATTCTCCGATGCAGCTCTACGCGCTGTTTTAGCTGATGTGCGGTAGCGTTTATCAAATAAAATCATAAATCCAGCTAGGGAAATAAGCACACCACCAATCCACATCCAACGAACAAACGGTTTATGATAAATGCGAAGTGACCATGCACCTTGGCTCAACTGCTCACCTAACGCTAAGTATAAATCACGTGTAAAGCCTGCATCTATGGCCGCCTCGGTCATAAACTGCATACCAATATCATACTTACGTTTTTCGGCATGTAAGCGTGTTACTAGCTCATTATTTTTAAGCACCGATACAACACCAGCATGACCACTGTAGTTCGGCCCGCGAATAGTTTTAACACCATCAAAGCGGTATTCATACTCGTTAAGCTGAACTGTGTCGCCTTGTTTCATCGATACGTCACGCTCAACCGAATACGCCGATGTAAGCGTTACACCTGCAATAACAAACGAAATACCAATATGCCCAAGCACCATAGCCCAGTAACTTACACCTAAGCGTTTTAAACCTTCTTTTAAGGTGCCATGCACAGCAGATTTAGTGTAAATGTCGATCCCAGTTGATATGGCAATCCAAACCGCAAGCGTAGTGGCTAGTAGCGTAAGTGGTTTTACTAAATCGTAACTTGAAAACAACCAAGCACAGGTAATCACTACACTGGCTAATACGCCCATTAATATTTTGTTTTGTAAGAAAGCCCATTTATTTTGCTTCCAGCGTAAAAATGGTCCTATACCCATCAAAATAGCAAATGGTACTAAAATTATTGCAAACATCTTATTAAAAAATGGTTCGCCAATAGAAATACTGCCCAAGCCCATTTCTTTATGAACCATAGGTAATAACGTACCCAGTAATACGATTAATGTAGCAACTACTAAAAATATATTATTGAGCCATAACGCCACTTCGCGTGATACAAACTTGTATCGGCCTTCACTATGTACTTGCGATACACGCAGTGCATATAACGCTAAGCCACCACCTACAACGATGCCTAAAAAGGCGAGTATAAATAAGCCTCTATCAGGGTCTGTTGCAAAAGCATGCACCGATACAATAATACCCGAACGTACAATAAAGGTGCCTAACAAGCTTAATGAAAATGCTGCGATAGCAAGTAGTACGGTCCACGATTTAAATACACCACGTTTTTCGGTTACGCTTAATGAGTGTAGTAATGCTGTTGCAACAAGCCATGGCATTAATGATGCGTTTTCGACTGGATCCCAGAACCACCAGCCGCCCCAGCCAAGCTCTGAATATGCCCACCAGCTACCAATTGTGATTCCTAGCGTTAAAAAGCCCCATGCAGTCATTGTCCACGGACGTGACCACTTAGCCCATGTGTTATCAAGTTTGCCGGTTAACAACGCAGCAATAGCAAAAGAGAAAGCAACTGATAGCCCTACATAACCCATGTACAGTAATGGCGGGTGAATAATCATGCCCGGATCTTGAAGTAACGGATTTAAATCACGCCCTTCAACAGGGAAATAAGGAAGTAGGCGCTCAAACGGGCTTGAAAGTAGTAAGGTGTACATCATAAAACCCACACCTAAAAAGCCAAGTACGCCCAATACGCGAGCACGTAACACCCAAGGCAATGATTTAGAACGCGCAGCGACAACGGCGGTCCAACCTGCTTGCATTACTAACCACAGTAAAATAGCGCCTTCATGGCCGCCCCATGTAGAGGTAATTTTATAATACCAAGGCAGTGTGCTACTTGAATGATATGCCACGTACGATACGGTAAAATCATCCGTTACACTGGCATAGATAAGTGCTGCAAAAGAAATTAATACAAAGGCAAACTGCCCTATTGCTAAAGAGGGAGCCGCACGCATTAAGCGAAGATTACCGGTATGCGCGCCCCAAAGAGGAAAAATACACAGTAAAACGCTTAGCACCATGGCAAGCGTTAAAGAAAAATAACCAATTTCTGGGATCATAGCTAATTACCACTATCTAAGTTGTATTTTGGTTTTTCGTGCTTAATACCTTTAACTGCCTCAGCAACTTCTGCTGGCATATATTCTTCGTCATGCTTTGCGAGCACTTCAAATGCTTCAATAACATTAGGTTCGATTAATACGCCCTGCGCTACAATGCCTTGCCCCTCACGAAACAAGTCTGGCAATATGCCTTGATAACGCACGGTCACTAATGGACCTGTATCAATTAGCTTAAAGCTTACTTGTAAGCTCTGTTCATTACGCTCAACCGTGCCTGGTACAACCATGCCACCAATACGTAGCTTTTGGCCAATGAATGGTTTTTCTTTATTAGGCCCTTTGCCATCAATAAGTTCGCTTGGCGTATAAAAAAGATTAATATTTTCTTGAAGTGCATAAAGCACTAAACCAATTGATCCACCAATACCAAACAGTACGGCAATAATTACCAATAGGCGCTTTTTACGTCTTGGATTCATGAGGCTTGTTCCTGTTTAGCTTTTTTAATTCGCGCTTCACGTATTATTTGTTGCTCAACTGAAGCCATAATACGTTTAGTATCTCTTAAAGAGTTCACTAAAATACCAAGTAAAATAAGAGCGCATGTACCAAAAGAAAGCCAGATATAAAACCCATAGCCTCCCATTGCAATAAAATCAGAAAAAGAGTCAAACTGCATAATTACCCCTTATTTAACAACAAACGCACCCACGGTCGGTGCTTTTCGCGTTGTAAAATTTCATTTTTAAGACGAATTAAAGTCACTGTTCCTACAAAAGCAGCAAAAGCTAAAATATTAACCATAAGTGGCCAAAACATACTTGGGTCTATTGCTTTGGTGTCTAGTTTTGTAATGCTTGCGCCTTGGTGTAGCGTATTCCACCACTCAACAGAGTAATGAATAATAGGTAAATTAATTACGCCCACAATCGCTAAAATAGAAGCCGCACGCCCTGCTGACTTCTTATCTTCAAATGCATGGTAAAGCGAAAGCACGCCAAGATATAAAAATAATAAAATAAGTTCAGACGTTAAACGCGCATCCCATACCCACCAAGCACCCCACATAGGTTTACCCCATGCAGCGCCAGTAATAAGCGCTATAGCAGTAATACAAGCACCAACAGGCGCTATAGCAATAACGGCAAGTTCGGCATTTCGTAGTTGCCATACAAGTGCAACAACAGCTGCAATAGCCATTGATGAGTAAGCCCCCATAGACAAAATGGCAGAAGGAACATGAATAAAGATGATACGGTAGCTGTCTTTTTGTTGGTAATCGGCAGGTGAAAAACCAAGCCCCCATACCCATCCAACAATCATACTAACTACAGTAACTACGGCAAAATAAGGCAGTAACGTATTGCATAACTGGTATGCACGCTCTGCTTTAGCATAGGGATGTAACCACTTCCACATTAACTTACACTCACTTTTAAAGCTGACGATATGGCAATTGGTGCGCTAATAATAGCAATAAGTAACATTGCACCAAGGATGGCAAGCTGCCCACTATAATCCAGCGACATGGTGCTGGTATCGATAGCCGACGTTGCAAAAATCAAAACAGGAATATACAAAGGCAGTACGAGTAAACTCATCAAAATACCCCCTTTTTGTAGCCCCACAGTAAGCCCTGCGCCTATTGC
This sequence comes from Pseudoalteromonas sp. 5Ae-yellow, assembly GCF_014077565.1. Taxonomy (NCBI): domain Bacteria; kingdom Pseudomonadati; phylum Pseudomonadota; class Gammaproteobacteria; order Alteromonadales; family Pseudoalteromonadaceae; genus Pseudoalteromonas; species Pseudoalteromonas sp. 5Ae-yellow. The sequence continues at coordinate 36,260 of NZ_JACGWD010000037.1, read as the reverse complement.
GCCAATAAAGCTCAATAGTGGTGTGCCTAATAATAATGTTAAAACAGTCGCTGTTAACGCCGTACTTTCTAGGTTTAACAACAATGCAAACAGCGGCGTCATTAATACAAGCGGTAAACCTGTTACCACCCAGTGAGCGGCTACTTTAGCAAGTACGGTTAACGATAATGGATAAGAGGACGCAATTAGCTGCTCCAATGAGCCATCGTTAAAATCATCTCTAAACAGTTTATCCAAGCCCAGCATGGTAGAAAGTAATGCGGCAACCCAAATAATTCCCGGTGCCATTCTCGCTAGTAAGCCAGGCTCAGGCCCGATTGCTAACGGAAATAATGAAATTACAATTAAGAAGAACAAAATAGGATTTACAATTTCAGCGCGCTGGCGAAACGCAAGTTTTACATCTTTGGTAAATACCGCACTAAATAGCAACCAATAAGAATGTTGACGAGTCATTAGTGACGATACTCCAGTGTAACCGTTTGCAAGTTACTAAAATGGGTCGTTAAATCTTGGTGGGTCGTTAACAAAATAGCTCCACCGTTTAGTAAGTGCTCGGTAAATCGCTGCTGTAAAAAGGCAACACCGCTTTTATCAAGCGCGGTAAATGGCTCATCAAGTACCCATAATTTAGCATCACTTAACCAAAGCCTAACCAAAGCTACACGTCTTTGTTGTCCAGCAGATAACATTCTAACCGGTACATCTTCAAGTCCAACAAGGCCAAGTTGCGCTAAAATGGGATACAAGTCAGGCTGGTTTATGTAGCCATTAATTTGTAACCAGTGACGAACATTTTCAACTGCACTAAGCTGAGTATTTACACCTGTTTTGTGGCCTATAAAGAGTAGTTCTCTGGCATACTCTTCGTAATACTTAGATATAGGCTGTTCTTGAAATAAAACAGCTCCTTCATCAGGCACAGAAAAGCCTGCGATAATACGCAATAGCGATGTTTTACCAGCCCCATTAGGACCCGCTAATTGCATGATTTGACCGCTATTAAGGCTAAAATTAAGATCCGCAAACAAACAACGATCTTGCTTGATGCAGGTGACGGACTTAATGTGTAACAAGATGACGATTCTCTCTGCCAAAAATTAGGCGTTAGTCTACCATAATGATAGGGTAATACGAATATTGCTTTAAAATCGATTCACTTAAAATAGAGAAAACTTGATTTAAAATAATGAATACGCCAACGCAAATAACATTATCTAATTCATTGGTTATCAATCAATCGACAAACCCTCAAACCAATGAGTTATCGCAATTACCTAATGAGGTGCTTGCGGCTAAAAACATTCAATTTTCGAAAGACTCGATTACGCTTGATGTATTTATTGATAAACATTGGCAAACATTAAGACTTGGCACTACAAGCGCACCTCAAAATTTACAAAAAATAGCCAGTGCTAACATACAACTTAGTCCCGATGGCAAACAGCTCAACATCACGCCAAACACTACAACCCTTACTTTAAATCAACCAGTACAATTACAGCGTTTATTAAATTATGTAAGCACGGGCACTGAGGTACAAAGCAAACCAATGGATTTACAAGTGGTTATGTCCCCTACCCCAAAATTAGTAATTGATAAACTTAACGCCAGTATTGCCATAAATAAAGACGTAGCGCAGTTACTTTTAACTGAGCAGCCTTTAAAAGTAGTTGTTAGTACGACTAACAAAGGCGCACAGCTTAATGTTATTAATCGCTTTGCAGATACAATTCATACGCAACCACTTAGCCAAACTAAACTTACTAAATTACTCGTGGCCTTATTACCTAGTGCGCAACTTCAAGCAACACCTAAACTAGCTATTTTGACTCATCCTCAAAAGTCAGGTTCGTTTACAACGCCTATTACTAATCAACAAGTTAGTGAGCTACCTAGCACGCCCATTAAGGTAAATTTAATAAATCAGGCTGATAAATTACTTATTAAAACCGATACTAATAATATAAAAGTGACGCTTAATAACTCATTTTCTAAACCGTTTAACGAGTTACTTTTAGCTCAAAAAAGCAGTGTCTCTGAAATACATTTTTCTGCGTCCACTATTAAAGCAAGCCCACTGCTTACACCTGATAGCCCAATAAAGTCGTGGCTACAAAATAGCTTTAGTGATTTAAAAACGCGAATTAATGATGCAGTTAAATATTTTGAAAGTAAGCCCTTTGCAGCAGCAAATAAATCTGAGTTAATGCCGCCGTCTGCATCATCTGCGATACAAAGGCCGGGCTTAGTTATGCAATTAACAGTATCACCGTTAAATAGAGTGAACATTACCCAAAATGTAAGTACTGCGTTAAATAGTAATACTAGCAATACTTTACCAGAGCACTTTTCAAGACTCCCACCACTTGTACAATTAACTCAGCAAATAAAAGGAAGTGTTAGTGTTTGGCAATCACCTTCAAACACAGCAACAACCTACACGCCAATAACAAATAGCATTACTCAAAATGAAGTGGCGAGCGCTAAGCCAAGTAATTTAAACGCGAGTCAATTGAGTGCTCTGAATATTAGTACTAACAGTAAAGTTGATACGTTAATTAAGCCTACAAGTGAAATTGTTACTAAAGGGCAAACAACTTCTTCAGTGCAACCAGTAATAAACGGCAACAATCAAAACAGTGTAAACCCAGCCTCGATTAAAAACATGCTCCCATTAGCAGAGCCGTTATCTAATATTGCCTCTCGTAGTCAAATGCTACAACCAATAGAAGCAAAGCTATTAAGCACATTATTAAAGCTTCCTGATACCACAATCCCTACGGATAGATTAGCTGGTAACAAACAGCTTTTAAGTAGTCAAATTACTGACATTACAAATAGAGCAACAAAAGACACGCCCGATTTAACTCGCTTAATTAACCAAGCATTTAATCGCATGGTCTCAAGTAATAATGTTAACTCTGCGACCATACAGCGTGAAGTATTAGCTACCTTACAACCATCTCAATTAACGGGTGATACACTACAAAGTAGCTTCACTAAAGGACTTGAACAAGTTGCAGTGAGTATTTTAGCTGCACCTATTATTAGCCAATCAGTAGCGCCTATCAGTTTTAATAATCAAACTGGCTTAGATGCACTTTTGCAAGTACTCATACCTACTTTTAAAACAGGTAACATCGGAGCGAAAATGCTTGAGCAACTGCAGCAAGCTCAAGTTCAAGCATTGGCTAGCGAAATCATACAAGTTAAAAACACACTTACCCAAGTAAATGTTTCAACACCAAATCAGCAACCTGACACAAATCCGCTTGCACAATTTTTATTACCAATGAAATTGCCGCCTGAGGCCGCCCAAACAGAAATAACATTGGGGCAATATAAAAAGCCAAGCGCAGATAAATTAGAAGATAAAAATGTATGGTTTGTCAGGTTAAACTTTGATTATGCACAGATTGGGCAGTTACAGATTACCGCTGAGTTAATGGATAAAGCCCTCGATTGCCAGCTATTAGCCTCGAGCCAAGAAGTAAGCGCAATTGCTCACCCTCACTTAGATAATTTAAGATCCAAACTAGCTAAGCATGGTTTACAGGTTGGAGAGCTCAACTTAAAGCGAGGCGATGCTAATAATCAGGCATTTTATAAATCTCATGCAATTATTAATATTAAGGTTTAGTAATGAGTGATACACCTATTAATAAGTCAGCCATTGGGCTTTTATACGAAGCTGGCAACACCCCCACTGTAAGCGTAAAAGGGTTTGGTGAGTTAGCTGACGAAATAATTGCAGCGGCAAAATTAAAAGGAATTATGATCCACGAAGATGCAGCGCTTGCTAAAACGTTGTCGCATTTAAGCTTAGGGGAAGAAATCCCTAAAGAGCTTTATTATGTAATTGCAGAGCTTATTGCGTTTTCGTATGTATTAAGAGGTCAATTTCCGCCAGGCTGGCAAGACTTTCAAGGTAAGTTAAATATTAAAGCGTGAGATTATTTACACGCTTATAACTAAAAAGGCGCTAAGCGCCTTTTTGTTTATGTAGTGAAAATAGTAATTCGGCTTCTGCTCGCGGTAATTCGCATTCGCGTATCACCTCATCGAGGTCCGCACCTAACTCAACCATTTTTACTGCACGAGAGTAAATTTTAGCATCAGGGTCATCGTATTTTTGCGCAGCTTGTTGCTGTATCAAATCTTGATTTTGTTGCTCAACCTCAAGCACTCGCTTACCAATACTTAAAAGCCCTGTTCTAAGCTCTGAAATTTCACTTCGCAAAATATGAGTTTGCTCTGAGCTATCTTTAAGCTGCTGTAATACAGCATTAACTTCATTCACTTGTTTGTTTTTTAATGCAATTATTAGCGCAAGCGATATAAGTCCTACCGCTAACGCTGATATAGCTATACTAAGTAACAGCATAATTTATTTGGTAAAGCTATATATCGCTTAACTCATCCCATTCATCATCGCTGAGTAACTTGTTTAAATCGACTAAAATCAGTAGCTCATTATCACGATTACAAACGCCTTGAATAAACTTAGCACTTTCTTCAGTACCAACATTTGGTGCACTATCGATCTCAGAGCTACGTAAATAAACGACTTCAGATACGCTGTCGGCTAAAATGCCGATAACTTGCTCTTCAGCTTCAATAATTAATATACGAGAATTATCGGTTGCATCAGCAGCTAACAAACCAAAACGTGCACGAGTATCAATAACAGTTACAACGTTACCGCGTAAGTTAATAATACCAATAACGTAAGAAGGTGCACCTGGTACAGGGGCTATCTCTGTATAACGAAGTATTTCTTGTACTTGCATTACATTTACGCCGTAGGTTTCTTCCTCTAGCTTAAACGTAACCCACTGTAAAATTTCATCATTATTATCTGCGTTTTTATTTGCTGACAGTAATTTATCTTGATTCATGCTATTACCCCGTAATGGTCATTACTACTGACGGCTATCTAAGCCTTTCTCTAATAATATATTTAAATTATCTACATCTATTAAAGCACACATTTTTTCTTTTATAACACCAGCAAGCCATGGGCGCTTACTTTTATTTGTACGCCATTTTACATCTTCTTTACTCAATGTAATGTTATTTATCAACTTTTCAGCTAATAAGCCCCACTGGCTATCACCTAAGGTAATTAAATACTGATAATCTAAAGACGCCTCTAATTTATCATCATACTTTTCTGGCATTACCCAACGAGCAGTATCAACAACATTAAGCTTTTCTTCTCTGTTGAGCATAACGCCTTTAAACCACTTTGGCTTACCAAATAAATGATTTACTTCACCTAATTGATGTATACCGCCTAATGCTTTTAATGGTACAGCCAATGTTAAACCAGCAACTTCAAAAAATAATGCCTGAAATTCACCATCAAAATAGTCAGATTGGCTAGTGGTTATAATCTGTGGTTCTGGTTCTTCTGTAGTCGTACTTATCGGCTCTATTACTTCATCGTCAATGGCTTTATTAACTTTTGCGGCTTCAAAAATCGGTTCAACTATTGGCTTAATTTCAGAATTAAGTAAATCTTGATCAAATATTTTTTCTGCCGCTTTTATCTGTTCTTTTGGTTTTAAATGAATATGTTCTTGCTGCGAGTCGTGTGGCATTTGCTCAAGTAATTTTGCGACTGGCTCAAGGTTATCTACAGGCTCGTCTTCACATAACAAAGCCCCTAGGTATTGTTTCATTACTTTTTCATTAGCAAATAATTGCTTACTCATTCATTAACCTTGTTCAATTAAATATTCTAGCAGTGCTTTATATGCGTATACACCACGCGAACGAGGACAATACTCTACAGGCACTTTTTGCGCAAAGCTTGCATCTCTAAATTTGGTATCTACCGGTATCACACCTGGCCAGACTTTATCACCATACGTACTTTGCAGTGTTTTATATGCTTCTAACGATGCTTTAGTACGTTTATCATACATAGTAGGGATTATAGTATATTGATAATCTTTCGCTTGAGAGGTTTGCATTAATTCCATAGTGCGCATCATTCTATCAAGCCCTTTCAGTGCTAAAAACTCCGTTTGCACTGGCACTAAAATTCGCTCACTTGCTGCAAGCGCATTAACCATCAACACCCCTAAAACTGGGGGGCAATCTAAAATGGCATAATCGTAATGTTCACTGATTTTTGCAAGCGCTTTTTTTAGTATTAATCCCATACCTGTTTTATTACCCATGCTTCTATCAAGCGTGGCTATCGCCATTGTTGCGGGTAAAATATCTAGGTTTTCAAGTGTTGATGGGCATAACGCTTGAAGTATCTCTTCACTTTGCATGCTCGTGCCACGCGCAAAAATATCATATACGCTGACTTCCAAATCTTCTGAGTCAATGCCAAAGTAATAAGTGAGTGATGCATGAGGGTCTGTATCAATAAGCAACACACGCTTACCCTGCAAAGCTAAAATACCAGCAAGGCTCACTGCTGTTGTTGTTTTACCAACACCACCTTTTTGATTTGCGACAGTCCAAATCTTCACATTACATCCTAATTACTGTTCATTGCGCGTTGTTATGCGAATACCACCATGAGGCAAACGAATTATTTTTATTGTATCGTCATCTGAAGGAAGCTCAATTTCAGGCTCTTCCGCTACTGGCTTAACGGCTTGTTCATCACCTTTAACGTCTTGTATTGGTGGTAAACCATACTTAGAAAGTGCAATAACAACTTTACGATTTTCTGCTCGCCCTTGTTCTGTATCGTTACTTAAAAAAGGTGAGTATTGACCATAACCTTCTATCGCCATTCTGGCAGAATTAATACCTAATGCTTCCAGCTCTACTAAAATAGATGTTGCTCTAGCAACCGAGAGCTCCCAATTTGAGCGAAATATTTCATTGCGAATACTTTCATCATCAGTATAGCCACGCACCCTAATATAGTTATCTACTGGAGCAATAATATCTTTAACAATTTTGACGACTTGTTTTGCCCTAGAATGTGCAACTGAGCTACCACTTGAAAATAACATACCTGAGCTTAGCTCTATAATCAGCCAATCTTGATTAAGCTCTAAACTGGCTTCTCCATCACGAATTTCATCAATAAGCGCTGACTGCAGCTTAGTAAGTAAGCTATCGAGTGGTTTTCCTAAATATTTTTGTTGTATGTTACTTGTATCACTTTGACCGTCGAGTAACTCTGGACCTTGTTCTTCTTTTAAAATACTTTCACCATAAAGAACTTCTTGTTCAGGTGTCACTCTATCAGTCAATATTCCATTACCATTGACGCCCTCACCTTGCTGGGAGTGCTGGCGGGCAGATTTATCAAAAACGTGTTCAAGGGAGTCTGACAATATTTGAAATTGTTCTTCTTTGTTGATCGCTATCGCATACAGCACCACAAAAAAAGCAAACATAATGGTCATGTAATCGGCATACGATACAAGCCAACGCTCTGTATGTTGACTTTTAGGAGCAGAGTGACGAAGTCGTCGGCGTAGCATGTTATTCGTCCACTAAATTAGGACGCTCTACACGATAGGCTTCAAGCTTTAATTCTATATTTACTGGGCTTTCACCAACGCTTATTGCAATCACACCTTCGGCAAGCATTTCATGGTAAAGCATTTTTTGCTCTACACGCTGTTTTAACTTATTTGCCATAGGTAAAAACAATAAATTAGCTAAACCAACACCATAAATGGTCGCGATAAATGCCGTTGCAACGCCTGCACCAAGCATTTGTGGATCGGTAATAAACGACATTGCCTGTATTAAACCAAGCACAGCACCTAAAATACCAATGGTAGGACTGTAGCCCCCCATCGCTTCATAAACACGTGCGGCTTCAAGCAAGCGATCGCGTTCTAGCAGTAAATCAATTTCAAGCGTGTCACGTAGTTTTTGCTCTGAGCAGCCATCTACAAGCAAGCTTAAACCTTTTGCTGCATATGCATCTGGGTGAGCTAGCGCTTCGTTTTCAAGCGCTAAGTAACCTTCTTGACGTGCCTTATGAGACCACCGCTTAACTTGCTCTATTGCATCTTCAATATCATATTGTGGCGCAACAAAAACCCAAGAGCTCATATTTAGCATTTTTTTAAAGGTACTTGCTGATGTTTGTAACATAACAGCGCCAAGCGTGCCGCCTAATACAATAATAAGGGCAGGACCATTAAATAAAGCAGAAACAACGCCGCCTTCTAAAGAGTAACCTAGACCTATTGCACCCAGTGCTACAAATAGTCCAAATATTGAGAGTTTATCCACAACCTACCTCTCTCTTTATACGTGCTGCAACATCGCTTAATGCTAAGCTTTCACTCGAAAGCCCCGCATTAGCAATGGCTTGAGGCATTCCATAAACAACACAGCTTTTCTCATCTTGTGCCCAAATAGTTGCACCCGTTTGTTTTAACATTCTTGCACCGTCACGTCCATCAGCGCCCATGCCTGTTAAAACGATAGCAAGCACATCGCCTTGATACGTTTTTGCTGCACTGGCAAAAGTTACATCTACACTCGGTTTATAACTTATTCTCTCGCTGTGATCTTCAAATACGCGCAGTGTTCTATTTGCACCACGCCCTTCTACCATCATCTGCTGTCCGCCAGGCGCTAAATAAGCCGTTCCAGGTTGTAAGCGGTCACCTTGTTGCGCTTCTTTCACTTTTATTTGGCACAGACCATTTAAGCGTGCTGCGAAAGCAGGTGTAAAAGCCGCAGGCATATGCTGAATAAGTAAAATAGGGTGAGGGAAATTAGCTGGCAATTGAGTCAGTATAGTTTGTAGTGCAACAGGGCCACCTGTAGAAGTGCCAATAGCCACAAGCTGGTATTGCTTTCCACTTGCTCGCATTGAGGCAATATTTGAACCTGACGATGTTGTAGGGGCTACTATTTGAAAGCTTCTATCGGGTTGTTTTATCGAGGGAGTTAGTGTGTTTGTTCTTTGCGAAAGTGAGCTTGTTATCGGTTTAGTTGATATTACTGGCTTAGGTGGTGTTGCAGCTTTAAACGTTCGCGGTAAACGTCTTCGCCCTATATCTTTCACTTTATTTTGTAAAAGCTTTATAGCGTCTTCATTATTGCGAGCGATGTCTTCAAATTTTTTCGGTAAAAAATCCATTGCTCCAGCATCTAGCGCATCAAACGTTGCTGTTGCGCCATCACGTGTTAGTGATGAAAACATTAAGATCGGGGTTGGATTACTCGCCATTATCTCTTTAACTGCGCTAATACCATCAAGCACAGGCATTTCGACATCCATAGTGATCATATCTGGACGTAGCTGAGCTGCTTTTTCAACAGCTTCTCTGCCATTCACAGCAAAGCCTATAACTTGTATGTCGCTATCTTGTTCAAGGATTTCGCTTACTCTGCGGCGAAAAAAGCTTGAATCATCAACAACTAAAACTTTAACGGCCATTTAGCTCTCTTATTAAATTTATGCGTAGGTATATATTAAATATATACCTACTTTATTATTAGCCTGCGTAATGTTTTAACATGTTTGGAACGTCTAAAATCAGTGCAATACCACCATCTGAAGTAATTGTTGCGCCTGCCATACCTGGAGTACCTTGTAGTAACGCATCAAGTGGTTTAATTACAACTTCTTCTTGGCCAATTAATGAGTCAACAACAAAACCAATTTGCTGCGTACCAATTTGCACAATAACTACATGGCCTTTTGCTTTACGCTGTGAACGATCCGAGCCTTTAACTAACCAGTGCTCAAGGTAGAATAACGGTATTGCCTTTTTACGCACAATAATTGTTAATTGCCCATCAACCACATTTGTTTTCGTTAAATCTAAGTTGAATATTTCACTAACACCAGCAAGTGGTAACGCAAATGTTTGTGCGCCAACAATTACCATTAAGGTCGGTAATATGGCTAAGGTAAGTGGTACTTTTATCTCTAAAATAGTACCTACGCCTAACTCAGATTGAATACTTACAGAGCCGTTTAATTGGGTGATTTTAGTTTTCACCACATCCATTCCAACACCACGACCTGAAATATCAGATATCTCTTCTTTTGTAGAAAAGCCAGGTGCAAAAATTAGGTTGTATGCTTCAGTGTCAGAAAGTCGACTCGCTTGATCGTGATCGAGCACGCCTTTACTAATTGCTATTTTTTTCAGTTTCTCAGCATCCATACCAGCGCCATCATCTTTAATGGTCAACAAAATATGGTCGCCTTCCTGAGACGCTGATAAAGTAACATTACCTGTTCTAGGCTTACCTGCAGCCTCACGAACAGCTGGCATTTCAATACCGTGGTCAACTGAGTTTCGAACTAAATGCACAAGCGGATCGGCAAGTGCTTCCACTAAATTTTTATCTAAGTCGGTTTCTTCACCTACAAGTTGTAAGTCAATATCTTTGTTTAAGCTGCGTGCTAAATCGCGTACTACGCGAGGGAAACGACCAAATACCTTTTTAATTGGTTGCATTCGCGTTTGCATAACCGCGCCTTGAATATCAGCAGTTACTACATCTAAGTTAGAGATTGCTTTCCCCATCGCTTCACTGTCTGAGTTAGTCGCTAAACTAACCAAACGATTTCGCACAAGTACTAACTCACCAACCATATTCATAATTTGGTCTAGTCGTTTTGTATCTACGCGAACGGTAGTTTCAGCTGCTGGCTGCGCTGATTTTTTAGAAGCTGCGGATGCTGCTTTAGCAACCGGTTTTTCTACCGGTTTAGAAACGGGTACTTTTGCAGGTTCTGGTTTTTTTACAGGCACACTCGCTTTTGCAGCTGGTTTAGCTGGAATATTGGGCTGTTTCACAGCAGGAGTGCTTTCTATTAATTTAGGTGCAGTACCTTTGCCATGAAGTTCATCAAGAAGTGTTTCAAACTCGTCATCACTAATTTCATCATCTGATGAATTAGCAATATTTGACGCCGCCTTAGCTGGTTCTACAGACGCTTTAACTGCATTACTTTGTTCAGGTGCTTTACTCGCAACCTCACCAAAACTGCCAACTCCATGTAACTCATCTAATAAGCTATCAAATTCATCATCAGTAATGTCACCATTAAAGTCATTGCTACTTATTACCGGCTTTTCAATTGCAGGACCTTGTCCTTTACCGTGTAGTTCATCCAGTAAGTTTTCAAATTCATCTTCAGTTATTTCATCAATTTCAGCATCGCTAACCGAAGGCGTTCCGCTAAATAGTTCATCAAACGCAAACGGATCTTCGTCATCAACTATTGGCGTATCAACTACTTCGCTTTGAGGTTGTTCAACTTCATTGTTCGAAGATACACCGTTAAGCTCATCTTCTGTTGGTGGTAGACCTAAAATATGAAGAGTATGAAGTAATTCAGGATCTGCAGGTTCTGGCTTATCCCTATTTTGAATAGTCGCGAACATTTCATTAATGGTGTCGAGCGCTTGTAAAATAACATCCATTAACTCTGAATTGACCGTTCGCACACCTTGACGTAGTAAATCAAATACGTTTTCAGCGCCATGACAAGCATCAACAAGTTCTGTCATAGCTAAAAAGCCTGCACCACCTTTTACAGTGTGAAAGCCTCTAAATATGGCATTTAGTAACTCGGTATCTTCTGGATTATTTTCCAGTTCAACTAACTGTTCAGATAAAAGCTCTAGGATTTCTCCTGCCTCTACAAGAAAGTCTTGTAAAATATCTTCATCGACTTCAAACATGCAGTTACTCTCCTCTTAGAAGCCCAAACTTGATAAAAGATCATCGACTTCATCTTGATCAGATACAACATCATTACGCGATTCTTTATCAATAATAGGGCCTTCAGGACCTGCTAAAGTTTGTGTGGCAACTGGTTCTTTTATTTTTTGTTGTTCTACTTTATTCGCTGTGTTGTCACTGTCATCTTGTTCAGCAAATGCTGTTAAAAGATGAAGTAAGCTTTCTTCTACTTCTCTAACAAGTTCTATAACACGGCGAATAACTTGACCTGTTAAGTCTTGATAGTCTTGAGCCATTAGTACATTTGTCATTAAGCTTTGAAGCTCATCGGTTTTATGATGAGAGTTATTCATAAACTTATCGATGCTGTGGCAAAGTTGTTTAAACTCACCTAACTCAATCTCGCGACTCATTAAACGATCCCATGTCGGTTTGATATGAGATATTTCATCTGCTAATTGCTGGGCTATAGGTAAACTAGCCTCAACAGCATCCATTGTTTTATTAGCCGCATTTTCTGTCATTTCTATAACATAATTAAGCCGCTTTTTAGCATCTGGAATAGCATCTGTTGTTAAATCTGTTAAACGAGTATCAAGATCAAAGCTTTTAAGTGCTTCGTGCAATTGACGGGTCAACTTTCCAACTTCAGCAAATAATTCAGACTGCTCTTGCGAGGCAGTCTCTAAAATTAACTGATTTGCTTTATCTTGCTCATCATTTTCTAAAAAAATAACGAGCTGTCGAGCTTGTTCTAACGTTATTTGAGGCGCAGCTGGTGCTGGCATAAGCCTCTCCCCCATCATTAGCCTAAGCGTTCAAATACTTTTTCTAACTTAGTTTTTAATGTTCCAGCCGTAAAAGGCTTAACAATATAACCATTAACGCCAGCTTGCGCTGCAGCTATTATTTGTTCTTTTTTAGCTTCTGCCGTTACCATTAATACAGGGATATGTTTTAACTTATCATCTGCACGAATTGCTCTTAAAAGGTCAATACCTTGCATTCCCGGCATATTCCAATCAGTAACTACAAAATCAAACACTTGATTTTGCAACATAGGCAAAGCTGTTGACCCGTCATCAGCTTCTTGAACGTTAGTGAAACCTAAATCACGTAACAGGTTTTTTATAATGCGTCTCATCGTTGAAAAATCATCGACTACAAGAATTTTCATGTTTTTATCCAAAACATCCCCCAGTGAGGTATTAACCTTTGTTTGCTTACTACTAATTTATCCAGTCATTGATTTTAGCTTTAAGCTTAATCATCGCCTGACCATGTATCTGACTTACACGCGATTCACTTACATCGAGTATATGTCCTATTTCTTTTAAATTCATTTCATCGTTATAGTATAAAGAAAGTACCATTGCATCACGCTCTGGTAATGACTTAATTGCACTTAGCAAAGACTCATTAAACCGATCATTTTTAACATTATTAAAAGGTTTATCTTGCGCTAAATCTTGGCCTACGGGAGTTATAACATCCTCATCAACACCAAGGTCTTCAATACCTAGTATTTTACTCGCATTCACATCATTTAAAATATGATGGTACTCATTGAGTGAAATTTCAAGTTTTTCAGCAACTTCTGTATCTGTTGGTTCGCGATTAAGACTACTTTCGAGTCCTGTAATTGCTTCTGCAACTTGCCGGCTTTTGCGATGTACTGAACGAGGAGCCCAATCACCACGGCGCATTTCATCAAGCATGGCACCGCGAATACGAATACCTGCAAAGGTTTCAAAGCTTGCGCCCTTAGTTGCATCGAAGTTTTTTGAAGCTTCTATTAAACCTATCATTCCTGATTGAATTAAATCATCAAGCTGAACGCTAGGTGGTAATCGAGCAATTAGATGACATGCCACTTTTTTGACAAGTGATGCATGTTTCTCAACAATCACATTTAAGTTTTGTGTTGATTGATATCCCATAGCTCTATTCACCAATATTGTCATAATTAACCGTTTACTAGTTTCTCAATGAAAAACTCTAAATGCCCAGATGGTTGGTTTGGTATTGGCCATTTAACTGCTTTGGTTGCCAGCGCTTTAAACGCGAGAGCGGCTGGCGAATTAGGAAAGAGCTCTACTATTACTTTTTGACGACGCGTTGCTTTGCGCATATTTTCATCATAGGGAACCGTTGCTACTAGCTCCATTGACACATCTAAAAAGCGATCGGTAACTTTAGATAGTTTTGCAAACAATTCAGTACCTTCACGCATACTGCGGACCATATTTGCAACAATTTTGAACTTATAAACACCATGCTCGCGGCTTAATACTTTAATAAGTGCGTAAGCATCGGTTATTGATGTTGGTTCATCGCACACTACAACCATTACATCTTGTGCTGCTCGTGAGAAGCTTAGCACCATGTCTGAAATACCAGCGGCTGTATCTACAATTAAAATATCGAATTCGGTATTCAATTCGCTAAACGCACGAATTAGTCCAGCATGCTCCGATGGTGATAACTCAACCATACTTTGCGAACCCGATGTAGCGGGTACAATTTTAATACCAGCAGGACCTTCAACTAAAATTTCGTCAAGCTCACATTCACCAGACAAAACGTGTGACAAATTACGCTCTACACGTAAACCAAGCATCACATCACAATTTGCCAAACCTAAGTCAGCATCCAGTACTAGTACTCTATTACCTTGCTGCCCTAGTGCTATAGCAGTATTTAGAGAAACATTTGTTTTCCCCACCCCACCTTTACCACCGGTTACAGCGATAACTTTAACGCCGTTGTTATTGTTTTGACTCATTTTGCGCAGGCCGCTTGCTTGATCTAATACTGTGTTAATCATACATCCCTACTGTACTTGGCGCCACTGCTTGATGCCTTGAATGTTGTGCTTTTGTTCTTTTTAAATATAATTGCTCAGCCTTTTTCACTAGTTTTTCAGCATTTGCAACACGAATATCTTCTGGTACTCGTTGTCCATTAGTAAGATACCCTATTGGAAGGCGATTTTGAATCGCAATACTAATAATCTCACCCAAACTTAATGATTCATCCAACTTGGTAAAAATACAACCACTTAACTGTACTTTTTTAAAGTGGCGTACAGTTTCTTGTAGTACATTAATTTGCGCTGTGGCACTGAGTACTAAGTAGCTGCGAATATCCACACGCTGGTTGCGCATTAACGTATTTAACTGCTCAGTTAAGCGTAAATCTCGCTGGCTCATACCTGCCGTATCAATTAACACTAGACGTTTATTTCGTAAATGATATAAAACTTCAGCTAACTCATTAGCATCTTTAACTTGTTTTACACCACAACCAATAATACGACCGTAAGTTGCAAGCTGCTCATAAGCACCAATTCTGTACGTATCAGTGGTTATTAAGGCAACTTTATCGGCGCCATACTTTTGTGCACCTAGAGCTGCAAGCTTAGCAACTGTCGTGGTTTTGCCCACACCTGTTGGACCCACTAACGCATATACACCACCTTGGCGAAGTATTTCGTTATTGGTTGTTTGCATTTGATCTTCAACCATTGTTAGCAATGCTTTCCAGCCTTGCTGACGAGACACGTCGTCAGGTACGAAACATGCCATTTGTTGCGCGACTTCTTTATCAATACCCATACCGACTAAACGGTCAACCATGCACGCACGCGTTGGATCGCGACGCGCCATATCTTGTTGCATTAAACCTGATACTTGATGTTCAAGTAACTGACGAATCGCGTTCATTTCTTCACGCATTGTTGTCATTTCTTCGCTTTCATTATTTTTATTTTGTGGGCGAGCAGTTACCGGGCTATCTAAATCATCAAAATCGCGGTCTAAATCATCAAAACCTAAACTATCGGCTTGAGTTTGTGGGCGAACTGGCGCTGCACTTTCAGGAATAAACATATTTTTAGTACGCGGCTGCGCAGCCGGCTCTTGATAGTTATCGGTAGTATCAATACCCGATTGTGAAAACATAGAAGCAAGTTCAGGGGAGCGAGGACGCGGTGATTGTCGCTCTAGTAATGCTTGTAAGCTGTCAGCAACCTTTGCTTGTGGCTCAGGCTTAGCACGCTGTGGCTCTGGTCTTACAAAGTTATGCATGCTTTGCTGTGGCGCTTGAGCACGAGGCTCAGCATTACGTTGTGGTTGCGCTGCTACTTTAGGGGCTGCTTTGTCATAATCAACTGCCGCTACAATTTCTACACCGTTAGCCAGCTTCTTATTTGACATAATAACCGCATCAACACCTAATTCATCTTTAACTTCTTTAAGTGCTGTGCGCATATCTTTAGCAAAAAAACGTTTAATTTTCATGATTCAACCCCTGTTAAAATCTTATTGTTGCCCTACAGAGCTAACAATCTTTATCTGTCTTTCATCTGGTACCTCTTGATAAGACATCACTCTCAATCCTGGAATGGTGTACTTAACAAAACGAGATAACACAGTGCGTAACATTCCTGACGTTAGCAATATAGAAGGTTCACCGGCCATTTCTTGATTTTGATGCGCTTGTGTTAATGACACTTGAAGTCGCTCTGCAAGTCCTGGCTCAATACCGGCACCTTCATCACCTGCATTTTGTAATGACTGATGCAACATCTGTTCCAACTCAGGCGCCAAGGTTATGACAGGAATTTCTGATGACATTCCCACCGCATCTTGAACAATTAATCTACGCAGGGAAATACGCACTGCAGCCGTTAATACATCAGGGTCTTGGCTACGCGGACCATATTCAACAAGGGTTTGAACAATTGAGCGCATATCGCGAATAGCTACACCTTCATTCAATAAATTTTGCAGTACTTTTACAATTGCAGTTAATGGCAACACATCAGGTACTAGTCCTTCTACTAAGCGAGGATGGCTTTTAGCAAGCATATCAAGCAGGTTTTGAACTTCTTCGTGCCCTAGTAGCAACGCCGCACTGTTAGTTAATAACTGGCTAATATGAGTGGCAACTACCGTGGCTGAATCTACAACGGTATAACCTAGTGATTGCGCTTCATCTTTTTGATCAGGCTTGATCCATACTGCATCAAGGCCAAACGCAGGATCTTTAGTTTCAACCCCTTTAATAGGACCAAATACTTGCCCTGGGTTAATCGCTAGCTCGTCGCCATGTTTAAGTTCGCTTTCACCGGTTGAAACACCCATTAGCGTTATTCTGTAAGCATTTGGATCAAGCTCTAAATTATCGCGAATATGAACAGGTGGTACTAAAAAACCAAGTTCTTGAGAAAGCTTTTTACGTACACCTTTAATACGATTAAGTAGCTCACCACCTTGAGATTGATCTACCAACGGAATTAATCTGTAACCTACTTCTAGGCCAATTACGTCAACCTGCTGAACATCATCCCAACCAAGTTCTTTTTGCTCTTGTTTATTGGCAATACCTGTTGCAGCGCTTCCGCCACTGGCGGCTTCTTCGGCTTCTGCTGCAGCGGCTTTTAACTTAGTTTGCTGTGTGTAGTAAGCTAAATAACCCAGTAACGCACCTAAACTTAAAAAAGCAATATGCGGCATACCAGGTACTAAGCCCATGATGATCAAAATACCTGAAGCAATAAAGAGTGATTTTTCGTTACCTAGTTGTTTCTTAAATTGGTCACCCATATTGAGCGACTCATTTTGACGTGTTACAACAATCGCGGTACCAATTGAAAGCAGTAAAGAAGGGAGTTGAGCAACTAAGCCATCACCAATGGTAAGTAATGTATATACTTCCATTGCGTTGCCAAAACTCAAATTATGTTGAATCATACCGACAAATAAACCACCAACAATATTGATGATTAATATAACAATACCTGCAATGGCATCGCCTTTTACAAATTTACTCGCACCATCCATTGAGCCGTAAAAATCAGCTTCGCGAGTTACTTCCTCGCGGCGGTCACGCGCTTGCTCAGCACTGATAAAACCAGCGTTTAAATCGGCGTCAATTGCCATTTGTTTACCCGGCATTGCATCAAGGGTGAAACGTGCAGATACCTCAGAAATACGCCCAGCACCTTTAGTAATTACCACAAAGTTAATAATGATCAGAATTAAAAATACGACCAAACCAACTGCGTAGTTACCACCAATAACAACTGAGCCAAACGCTTCAATTACTTTACCGGCAGAATCACCACCATTATGACCTTCAAGTAATACAACTCGAGTGCTGGCAACGTTAAGCGCTAAGCGCATAATCGTAGCGATTAGTAATACAGAGGGAAATATACCAAACTCAACCGGCTTCATCGTGTAAACAGTCACGAGTAAAACCACTAATGCGAGGGCAATATTAAACGAGAAAAGGATATCGAGTAAAAATGGCGGTAACGGTAAGATCACCATTCCCAAGGCTGCAAGCACAAGCAAAGGAGTACCTACCCCTTTGGCATAGTCTTTTTTGTCTCTGTTAAGTTGTTGTAATACCGCTTTAAAACTCATAATTCTACAATTTCAAAAAATTGACACTACGTAGAATTTGCAATAACTATTCCAAGTTACTAAGTTAACGGTTTAATACTTGTAGGCATCGGGGATTGGGAGCTTGTTATTGAGCTTAGTTGGACGTTTACCGCGCCCTTTATTAAAGCGCTTAAGCTGAAATACATACGCTAAAACTTGCGCTACTGCAGTAAATAGCTGATCGGGTATTTGCTCTCCTACTTCAGCCGTATGATAAAGCGCTCGGGTCAACATGGGGGATTCTAAAATAGGTACTTCATTCCCTATTGCTACTTTTCTAATTTGCATCGCCATTTCATCGATACCCTTAGCAAGCACTATTGGCGCTCCTGCGCGCTCTGTATCGTATTTTAATGCTACTGAGTAGTGAGTTGGGTTGGTAACAATAACATCAGCGTCAGGGACATCTTGCATCATACGGTTTTGCGACATTTGCCTTTGAGTTTGCCTAATACGCGCTTTTATTTGTGGGTCACCTTCAGAGTTTTTATACTCATCTTTAATCTCTTGCATTGTCATTTTAAGTTGTTTGTTATGGTTATAACTTTGAAATGGTGCATCAATAGCCGCAATAATAATTAAAGTGCACGAAAGACCTAAAAACATCCAGCCTAAAATCTCTAAGGCATGGATAATATTACCTGGCGCACTTTCTAAACTTAAATGCAGTATTTCATCAAAATAGGTATTAATTAAAAATATAGCAAAACTTGCAACCAAGCCAAATTTTAAAAGTGACTTTACAAGCTCAATAGCCGCTTGCGGGCCAAACATACGTTTAAAACCTTTCATTGGCGACATTTTACTTGCTTTCGGTGCAGCGGCTTCCCAGCTAAAATTAAAACCACCTAGTAACGTATTACCAATAAATGCAGCCAAAACTATAATTAATACAAACATAGCCATAGGAAACATTAAAGCGTCTGCAACCTCTCCCCATACGGCAAACATTTTAGTAGTATCAAAGGCTTCGTTGCGATTTAAGCTAAGGGTTCGGCCCATTACATTGTATAAACCTTTGCCAATTTCTGGCCCATACATCAAAAGCGATATAGCCGAAAAAATAAGTACAAACATGGTACCTAGCTCTTTTGAGCGCGCTATTTGGCCTTTCTTTTTAGATTCTTCAAGTTTTTTGGATGTGGGTTCTTCTGTTTTTTCTTGTCCTGAGTCTTCAGACATGACTTTCTCCTAAGGTGAGCAACCAACTAAAGTACACATTAGCTCAACCATTTTTAACCATTGAAACTCAAACTGAGTAACAAAGTTACCTAGTGTCGCCCAAATAATAATAAGTCCCGCGACCAAGGTAAACGGAAAACCAATAGAGAAAATATTTAATTGCGGTGCTGCACGCGTCATAATACCAAACGACATATTAATAACGAGCATCGCGGTAAGCGGTGCAAGTGAGAGTACCAGTGCTGTAGTAAACATCCAGCCACCCCAGGTCACTATGTCCCAGTAATGATCTACAGACCACCATGTGCCATCAATGGGTAGCACTTGAAAACTATGCACCACCATTTGAATCATCATTAAATGACCGTTAAAAGCAAAAAATAATAGCGTCGCCAAAATAAGAAAAAACTGGCCCACAGCAGGCACACTCGCACCATTAGAAGGGTCAATAACCGAAGCAAAACCTAAACCGGTTTGCATCGCGAGTATTTGCCCTGCTAACACAAAAGTATTTAGTAAAAGTATAGATGAAAAACCAATAGCAACACCAATCAGCATTTGTTGAATAACGACTAAAATCATCTCAAACGAAAATAAATTAGTGAATGTAGCTGGGGGCAAAACAGGAACTACAACAAAAGTTACAACAACCGATAAACCCATTTTTATACGTGTAGGAACATTTTTAGCCCCCAAACCAGCCATAATCATAATCATTGAGCTAATGCGTACCAGCGGCAACAAAAAATCGCTCAACCATTGAATAACGACAGCAAAGGGGTATTCCACGCTTAACCTGCAATTTCAGGAATAAGTAATACTAGGCGAGTAAAAAAGTCCATTAGCTCTTGAGTAAGCCAATGCCCACCCACAATAAGCGCACTAATGGTAATTAATAAACGAGGTAAAAAGCTCAATGTTTGTTCATTGATAGACGTCGCGGCCTGAAACACAGCTACAACTAAACCAATAATTAAGCCTGGGACTACAATTGCAGACACCAGCTTAATAACTAAAAAAAGAGCGTCACTTAGGATATCAACAAAAATTTCCGGTTCCATGTTGTACTCCTATTGTTGGGTCATGTTAATGCTTTGCATACTAAGTCCCTAAACCAAAGCTTTTGGCTAGAGTCCCCATCACTAAGCTCCAGCCGTCTACAAGTACAAATAACATAATTTTAAACGGTAAAGACACAATCATGGGTGAAAGCATCATCATACCCATCGCCATTAATACCGAGGCGACCACTAAATCAACAATTAAAAATGGGATAAAAAACATAAACCCTATTATAAATGCGGTTTGCAATTCGCTGGTTACAAAGGCGGGTATAAGCACTATTAACGGTGTATCTTGTGGCGAATCTAGCTGATCGTAACCGGCAATTTTAGCAAACGTTTCTAAATCTTTTAAACGCACTTGCGAAAGCATAAATGCTTTCATTGGCTCTTTAGCCAGCTCTAAAGCTTGTACTGAAGTAACCTGCTCATTTAAGTAAGGTTCTATAGCTCGCTCGTTTACCTGCTGATAAATAGGCGACATTATAAAAATACTTAGAAAAAGCGACATCCCTAATAACACTTGGTTCGACGGTGTTTGCTGCAAACCAATTGCTTGGCGCAAAATGGCGAGTACAACAATTATTCGTGTAAAGGAGGTCATCATAATTATGGCAGCCGGTATAAAACTCAGCGCCGTCATAATTGCTAAAACTTGTAACGTTACTGAGTAATCCTGTGTGCCATCAGCGTTTGTTGTAATAGTAAGCGCATCAATTCCTTCTGCGCTTACACTTGGTACAAACACCATGGCAAAAATAATAAGCAGCCACTTTGTCATAGGTTTAATTCTTTTTATTTTGGTTTGATTGCGGGTTTAAAAGTTTACCAAATCGTTTAGCTAATTCAGGTAGTTCTTTTTCACTTAATGGGGTTTCTAACTTGTGTAAGTAATTAATACTATGGGGGGTTACACCAAGTAAATGCTGAGCATTATCTATCTCAACAACCATTAAACGCTCACGAGAACCCAAAGGTAGACTTCTGACTACTTTAAATTCATCGCTGTTTGCTAAATTTGGATTAAGCTTTTTAACAAAAAATGCCAGCACAATAATTAGTACTAGCACCATTACAAGCGACAGCACCATAGAGAGTATATCTCCAGTTGGTGTTGCCACATCTGCTTTTGAAAAAACGGAACTAGTTAAAGCAACTAATAAGCTCATCGTAGTTTTTTGATCCGCTCTACTTGGCTGATCACGTCAGTTAAGCGAATACCAAACTTGTCGTTTACTACAACTACTTCGCCATGAGCTATCAAAGTACCATTAACTAGTACGTCTAGCGGCTCGCCCGCAACACGGTCAAGCTCAACAACAGAGCCTTGGTTGAGTTGCAGTAAGTTACGAATATTAATTTTAGAGCGCCCTACTTCCATTGAAATAGTAACGGGGATATCTAAAATAGTGTCGAGTTTTCGTTTTTCATCGCCACTCATTTCGTGTTTTGAATCACTTAACTCATCAAGCTCTGCAACATGTGCTTCGCTACTATCATCTGGACCTTCGGCTTCTGCTAATGCTGCTGCCCATTCGTCCATTGTATCTTGATCATCGCTCATACTTTTAACCTTTTAATCAATTACCAGTCTAAGTCTACACCGTCAGAGAGGTGTAAATCATCTTCTAGTTCTGCTAATTCTGCATCTGAGTCAATTTTCTTGCCGCCTTTGGTAAATACATGCAGCTCAGATTTAACTGAATCAGGTCGTTTAATTTTTTCACTAATTTGAAGCGCAACATTATCGCGAGAGCGGCCCATCTTGGCTCTAAATGTAGGTAGTTCTTCAACAAACACGGTTATATGCTCAGGCATTTCAACCGGAATAATATCACCTGCTTTTAATTCCATAATTTGCTTTAAGGTCAAATCAACTTCAAGTAACTGAGTCGACATATCAACCTCAACATCCATTATTTCATCGCGAAGTGCTTTGCTCCAACGTAAATCAGTATCTTCAGTATCAGACTGAACACCCGCATCTAAAAGCTCTCGGATTGGCTCAAGCATCGAATACGGAAGTGCAATATGAAAATCGCCACCACCGCCATCAAGCTCAATATGAAAAGAGCTAATAACCACAACCTCTGTTGGACTTACAATATTCGCCATAGCGGGGTTTACTTCTGAATCGAGATATTCAAACGATACATCCATAACCGGAGCCCATGCTTCTTTATAATCTTCAAAGATTATTTTAAGGAGCATTTGCACAATACGACGTTCTGTAGGCGTAAATTCTCGACCTTCAATTTTTGCATGATAACGCCCGTCACCACCAAAAAAGTTATCTACCAAAATAAACACAAGTCGTGCTTCCATGGTAATAAGGCCGGTACCTTTAAGCGGTCTAAAACGCACCATATTTAAGCTGGTTGGAACAAATAGAGTATGGATATACTCACCAAATTTAATCATTTGCACGCCGTTAATAGACACCTCTGCGGTGCGGCGCATCATGTTAAATAGGCTAATTCGCATATGACGAGCAAAGCGTTCATTAACAATTTCCAGTGTCGGCATACGACCACGCACGATCCGATCTTGCGAAGAAAAATCGTACTGAAGCGTACTTCCTCCGCCATCTTCACCGTCGTGTATATCTTCCTCTTCAACGTCATCAACGCCATGTAATAGCGCATCAATTTCGTCTTGGGATAATAAATCGCTCACGCTAACCCCTTATTGCATCACAAAGCCGGTAAACAATACCCGCTCAATAACTTTGCTGCCTTCAACATCAATTAAAGCTTCCTGGACTTTTTCAAGTGCAGAAAAACGAAGTGTTTCTTTACCCGTACTCGTACTTAACTCATCGGCTGTTGTAGTAGAAAACACACTTAATAGAGTACCTTCTATTAATGGAATGTGTTTTTTAGCTGTTTCTTCATTTACTTCACCACGTACTAGTAACTGTACTTTAATTTGCACAATTCTGTCGCGACTTGAGCCAGGTACGTTAAATACAAATGGGCGTGGCATAGAAACATATAAAGCACTGCCTATTTCAGCTGAATCACCAAATCCAGTTGACAGATCTACAGAGATTCCCGCTTCTTCACCTAAGGTTTCGACTGACGCATCCGAGCCCAACATAAAAAAGTAACCTGCAGCACCACCTATTATAAGTAGTACAGCCACTATAATTATTATTAGTTTCTTTTTACTTTTACCGGTTTCTTCAATTTCTAAACTTGCTTCTTCAGCCATCATGATTCCTTTAATTGCAAAGGTACTTGCTTGTTTTAACTATTATAATAGCAGTACTTAGGCATAGTAATCTATTGATGATGAAGTTTGTTGTCGAGAACTTTGTGCAGTGTTATTTGCTTGCTCGTCGTTTTCATCATTAACTGACTTATTATTAGCCAAATTACCTTGAGTTCCAGCTTCACTGTGCTCAGCAGTTTCACCATCAGATTGCCCATAAGAAATAGTGCTTTCACCAAGCTCTAATCCCTGTTGCGCTAACATTTCACGTAAGCGCGGCATTGATTGTTCAAGTGCTTCTTTGGCTTGCTGGTTTTGTACTACAAAGTTTATATGTGCTTGTTCTGCATCGCTACGAATACGTATTTGCATACTGCCCATTTCGGGAGGATCGAGTCGAATTTCTGCTTCTTTATTATTAATGCTCAGCATTGAGCTGACGCGCTCTTGCAATAATTTAGCTGCATCACTTTTAACAATATTAATTGCCTGCATTACGCCAGGATCAATACTTACTTGCTTAACCTGTGACGTGCTTTGTAATTGTTGAGTTTGTATTTGGGTATCAAGTAAGCTCTGCTCGTAACTTAGTGAGTCGTATTGGCTTAATGTGCTCATTTGCTGAGTATTTAAAGCAGCTGTAATTTGCGTAAATACTTGTGCTACGCGTGCAGGTGTTTGTTCTGCAGTTATTTTTTTAAGGCCATCTTTTTGCATCAACTCAGATGACTTTGTGGCGTTTTCATCCTTTATAGAAGCTGTGGCAGCCTTACTTGGTTCAACATTTTCACTTGTCGATATTTTTGAGCTGACTTTTTGCGAGTCATTTACAGCGCTCTGAGTAACTGGCGCTACAAACATTTTTGAATCTGATTTTGCTGTATCGGCCAAACCTATTTCAATTGAAGCCTTTAACTCATTAACTGTTTGCTTAAGCACTGACAGCTGCTCGCCTTTTGGCTGTTCAGCTTTAATATAAGCGTTTAATTGTGTTAACAAGCTTTGTTTTTCAGTGATATTAAGCGTATCAATCTCAGAACTAAAAGACTGTTTAGCTACGCTACCCTGTGCTTCTTCATTATCAGTAATAAATTGCGCAAGCATTTGTTTAAGGTTGGCAGTGCGATTAGTAGTCGAGCTATTAGTCGAGTCGGTATTGTCTAATGTCTTAATTTGCGCATTAAGTTGCGAGCGCTGCTCAGGCGTTAAACTAGCAATGACGTTATTAGCTTTAATTAAGCTCGTATCCTTAGTCATTAAAGTATCTATTGCAGCACTTTTTTCACTTTCAGATGTTTGTGGAGTTGCTGGCGTAGGCACTGGTATTGGCAACACTATATTTTTTGAGCTTTTATCAACGGGTTTGCCTTGAGCTAATTGCTCCTTTAAATCCATTGAAACTAATTTAGCATCATTAACTATAGGGCCAATACTGTCATCAGGCTTTTTATTTATAGGATTTAATGGCTGTTCAATACCTTCGGCAACACCACTTTTATGATTTTTGCCTTCATTTAATGGTAACGAATTTAAAGGTAGTGAGCTTAAGTTATCGCTTTTTGAATCAGTTAATTTAGCCGCTTTAGAGTCTACACTAGTGGCAATCGGATTTTGCACTACACTCGCTTCTTCAGTCGATACTTCAGTCGATACTTCACTGCTTGTATTAGCAGATGCAATTCCTGGTGTGCTTTTTAATTCTGTATTTTCTATTTCTGTGTTTTCTATTTCGGTATTCTCTACCTGTGTAGCTTCTAGCTCTGCATTTTCTGATTCTAAACTGTTAGTTGTATCGAACGGCTTATTGACCGAGGTGCTCATTGCTTGTGCTGAATTAATTTGATCAAGCATCTCAACAGACACAAAAGTAACTTCGCCCGTTGCTATTTCATCTAGCTTTACGCTCAGATTTTCATTTTTTTCTGGCTGTTTATGCTTTGGAATAGCAATCGAATTTTCGGCATCGGGATTTATATTGCCTTTAAGCAAAGGCCCCATAGAGTTATGCGCTTCGTTTAGCTGGCTTAAAAATTCCTCGCCTAAATTTCCTTCGCCATTAGCTAAGCTATTGTCTTTAAAAGCTAACAGTGAATCTTTTTCAGAAGAAACTAAAAACGAAATGTTATTCATCGCCATAAATCACCTAATACCATTACGGCAATATGCCACCGCATACCGCCAAAAGTTGAATTCCACTAAGTAACAAAGCAATTAACGTGCCTGAATTACAAAGCTTTACGACGTTGAAAAAACTGATTAGCCGAAAATTCATCTAACATTTTTTGCTCATTTTTTGCCATTAACGCATTTGCTTTGAGTTTTTGATTTTCGATTAATTTGGCAACTGCTTTAGCTTTAATTTGCTGCTTAAGCCATAGAATTTTACGTTGAGTAACAACTTGCTTAGCGGTATTTACGGTACTTGCTTGTTGGCGAATTGCCTCTTCAATTTTAGCTATAAAAGCATGGTACTGACCAAACCCTGCACTAGATAAACCCGACTTACCTTTTAGGTGTAACTGCTGAGAGTATTCCAGTCTAAAATTGTTTAAACCTTGTAGCTTTTGTTGATTCGATTGCAAGTTTTGATTAGCTTGTAAGTAACTCATGCGCAAATTTTCTTCTTTATCATTTTCAATTTTGAGCAATAAATCGAGTTTGTTTTTAGCCATTATGCTTGTCCTAGTAACTGAGCAAGACCTTGCAGACCATCATCGTAACTAATGACATCTCGCATACCTTGTTGTAAAAATGCATTCACTCTTGGCATCATATTTATAGCTTGGTCGAGCATTTGATCGGTCCCTTTTTGATAAGCGCCTAACGTAATCATGTCTTTGTTTTGTTGGTACATTGAATACACTTGTTTAAGCACTCGGGCTTGTTGCATATGCGGCTCAGAAACAACTTGAGGCATAACACGCGAAATCGACTTTTCAATATCTATAGCGGGATAGTGCCCGCTGTCGGCTAAATCACGCGATAGTACAATGTGGCCATCTAATATAGCTCGCGCTGCATCAGCAATAGGGTCTTGCATATCATCGCCTTCACTCAACACCGTAAAAAAGGCGGTAATTGAACCTTGCCCTTCACCGCCATTACCAGCACGTTCCACCAGCGCAGGTAATTTAGCAAACACCGAAGGCGGATAACCCTTTGTAGCAGGCGGCTCGCCTACAGCAAGTGCAATTTCACGTTGCGCCATTGCATAACGCGTTACCGAATCGAGTAACAATAATACGTTTAAACCCTGATCTCTAAAATACTCTGCAATAGTTACGGCGCTCTCACAGCCTTTTAAACGCATAAGCGGTGATGAATCAGCGGGCGCTGCGACAACAACTGAACGTTTGCGCCCCTCTACACCGAGTATTTCTTCAATAAATTCTTTTACTTCGCGACCACGCTCCCCCACTAAGCCAACAACAATTACATCAGCTTCGCTACCTCGGGTCATCATACCGAGAAGTACTGATTTACCCACACCAGAGCCTGCAAACAAGCCCATACGCTGGCCTTGCCCTACTGTGATAACCGAGTTAATAGCACGCACACCTACATCCATAGGCTTAGTGATTGGTCTTCTTGAAAGCGGGTTTATAGTATTTTGAGCAAACTTTAAATGATGCTCAGCATTAATTTTACCAAGGCCATCTAGCGGTCGCCCTAAACCATCCACCACGCGGCCTAATAAACTCATCCCTACAGGTAAACCTAAATTATTTACTTGAGGAATAACACGCGCACCAGGTAATACACCAGAGATGTGGTCGTTAGGCATTAAGTACAAAATTTGATCGTTAAAACCGACTATTTCGGCGTCTACAAAGCCGTTCATAGTTTCTATTTTACATTGGCTACCAACGGGTGCACGTAAACCTCTAGCCTCAAGGGTAAGGCCAACAACACGCGTTAAAATACCTGCCACAGCAGGCGCTGGAGTTTTAATATGTTGTTGATATTGAGATAAGCGTTCGCTTAAATGAGCACGTTGAGTTGACATAACACGCCAATAAAATAGTTAGATACCACTATTATGCAAAAAACTATCCAACGTTTCTTTGACACGTGTTTTAAGGGTCATGTCGAGTGACGATTGCGCTGTTTTAACTTCACAGCCACCGCGTTCAAGAGTGGGTTCTGCCATTAATTGCCAGTTATTATCAATAATGGTTTGTTCGCCATAGCTCTCTTTTATGAGTTCTAAGTCTTCGGGGTTTAAATGGATTCGTACTTTTTCTTGCTCCGCATTAAGTGAATCAATACTTTGCTTTAACGTATGTAAAATCGCATCTGGCGATGTTTTTACTTCTTGATAAATAACAGCTTCCGCTAACATGCTAGCAAGTTGTACTAATTGCTTCTCAGCTTGTTCGTCCACTTTATCTAGCGGTGCAGTTAGCCCCTCTAAAATGGCTTTTAAACTTGTTAACTGCTCTTCAATTAATGGTTTTACATCTTCAAGGCCTTGTGTTTTACCTTGCTCTAACCCTTCTTTGTAACCTGCTTCTTTACCTTCGCCAACGCCTTTTTCAAAGCCGTCTATGTAGCCTTGCTCATGACCTTGCTTGAGGCCTTCTTCGTAGGCGTCTTGCCTAATGCGTTCAAGCTCAACCATAGTAAGCGCAGGCAATTCTGGTTCTTGTGGCTCATCAATTGGCATTTCTTCAGCTAATTCTTTTTTATACAGATCACTAAGCGGTGTGCCGTAAGCCGTAGAGCGATTGCCAAAGCTGCTCTCATCTGGTGCTACATCTGGAATAGCCCAGTTTTTTAATAATTCATCTGCTTCATCAGCCCGAAGTGTGCGCCCTTTGAGTTTGCTCATGGCTTACAAGAACTCCTCGCCACCGCCGCCGCCCAGCTGAATTTCACCTGAGTCAGATAAACGACGCGCTGTTGATAAAATCTCTTTTTGCGCCGCTTCTACTTCACTTATACGGACAGGTGCCATAGCTTCTAAATCATCAGCAAGCATTTCGGCTGCACGCTTAGACATATTGCCCAGTATTTTATCTTTAAGGGCATCGTCGGTGCCTTTAATTGCTTTCATTAATACGTCTTGTTGTACTTCTCGCAGGATTGCTTGAATACCACGGTCTTCAACATCCATTAAGTTTTCAAACACAAACATTAAGTCTTGAATTTGCTGCGACATCTCTTCGTCATGCTCACGAATAGAGTCCATTAACTGCCCTTCTACATTGGTATCTAGGTAATTTAAAATATCTGCTGCAGCCTTCAAACCACCCATTTTAGCAGCTTGTGCACCTGCTTGGCCGGCAAATTGTTTTTCCATTATTTCGTTTAGTTCTTGTAGTGCTGCTGGCTGAACCTCTTCAAGGTTTGCAATCCGCATGGTTAAATCTAAGCGTACTTTTTCAGGAAACTGAGAAATAATTTCAGCTGACTGTTCTGGCTCTAAATATGATAATACAATGGTTTGAATTTGCGGATGCTCATTGCGAATAATACTAGCGACTTGCTTAGAGTCCATCCATTTTAATGAATCCAAGCCTTTAGCGCCTGAGCCCATAACAATTTGGTCAATAAGGCTAGCGGCTTTGTCTTCACCAAGTGCTGCTGTAAGCGCTTTTTTAATGAAGTCTTCTGACTGAAAACCAATGGTACTAAAGCTTTGAATTTGCTCTATAAATAAGTTGTGTACAGCGCTTATTTTAGCTTGTGATAAGTCCTGTAGCCCAGCCATCGCCATACCCACTTTTTGCACCTGCTTAGGCTCTAAGTGTTTAAGGATTTGCGCGGCATCTTCTTCTGATAAACTCAAAAGTAATATAGCGGCTTTATCTACCCCATCAAGCTTATCTACATCAAAGGCTGGCGGGAGTTGTTTTTGTTCTTGATCAGTCATCTTCTGTTAACCACGCTTTCACTACTTGTGATGATAGTTCTGGTTCGTTAGCTACAAGGGCACGGATTGCTTTAAGTAAATCTTCGTCGCCATGTAAATCTGGTAACTGCAGTGTACCATCACTTGAGAAACCAACCGAAGCAGAATCAAAGTCTTTATTTAGCATATCAAGCGTGTTGTCGCCAATATCTACGCCTGAGCTTAGTGCATCTTCGTCGTATTCTTCTAGTGTATCGTCTGGGTAAATTAAGCGTTTAAGCATTGGTTTTACTACAGCCATTATCAATACAATGATAACTAAGGCGCCTAGTACAAGGCGGGCTATTTTCATAAACCAGTCTTGCTCCCACAGTGGCACTTCTATTGCTAAATTTGTTGCTTCACGTACAAACGGCACGGTAACTACTTCAAGTGCATCACCACGTTGCATATCAAAGCCCACACCGCCTTGTAGTAAGCGACGAATATTTGACAATGCTTCAACCGAGCGTGGAGCCATGGTTGTTTCGCCGTTTTCTCCCACTTTAGGAATATAGTCAACAGCAACTGATACGCTTATTCTGCGTATAACACCACTTTGTTGGCGCTTGTGCGAAATGGTTGTATCGAGTTCATAATTACGTGTAGCTTCTTTGTGGCTGCGTGTTGGAGACGTAGCAGTGCCTGCACCACCTTGCCCAGCAACCTCAGGAATATTTGAATTTAGCGGTGGCTGATTTGTAAGCGCACCTGGAATACCAACAGCTAGGCCGCCAATGTTATTTTCTTCAAATGTGGTTTCGCTTCTAACCGCTGGTAGGTCTGGGTTATAACGCTTTTGAGTTTCCTCAATCGAGCTGAAATCCATACTCAAATCAACTTGAGCTGTATAGTTTGCAAGCCCAACAACCGGTATTAAAATACTGTCTATTTTTTCAAGGTACTCTTGTTCGCGCTTACGCTCTAAATCGTATTCTTTACGAGAGCGTGCTGCTAGTGAGCTTTGCGAACCTGAATTTAATAATCGACCATTTTGATCGGTAACTGTAACACGTGCAGGCTCTAAGCCTTGTACTGCTGAGGCAATCATATCGACAACAGAGTCTACTTCTTCACGGTCAAGTGAGCGCCCACGTTTAAGTGTTAATACAACGGTAGCTGATGGTTTTTTCTCTCTGCGGGCAAATACGTTTTCTTTAGGAATAGCTAATAATACTTTGGCGCGAGTAATGTTGTTAAGCTCTTCAATTGTGCGTGCTAATTGCTGTTCACGACCATGTTTTAGGCGCTCACGCTCCAAGCGTTGGCTTACACCAAAGCCCATATCTTGCATAATAATGTCAGAGCCTGATGCTGGACCTTGCTCTAACCCTTCACGGGTCATTAGTAGCTTAATGTTTTGGTATTCACTTTCATCAACCGATACAACATTGCCATCGAGTTGATATTCAATTTTTTGTGCATCTAAAAAGTCTAATGTTTGAATAAGCTCTTCAGTTTGCATTTTGCCTAACGGCCGCATATCTGGCTGACGAGCCCAAATAATAATGAAAATCGCGATAGCCAAACAAATCGCTAATGCTATTACCAGTGTTACTTGGCGCAATACATCAACACCACTTAAAGCACTTAAGTAGCCTGACTTTTGTTCTTGTTGATCATCACCACCACTTTGGTCGATACCGCCGCCAGCAAGTGCTAGGTCTGTAGATTGGTTAGATTGCGCCACAATAATTCTCCACTACCTAATTAAACAGGCATGTTCATGATTTCTTTATAAGCTTCAACAAGTTTATTACGAACCTGTACTGTAGCCTCAAAAGCAACTGACGATTTTTGAGAAGCAATCATCGCCTCAGCAAGAGATACACTTCGATCACCCATTTCAACCGCTTTTACTTTTTGACCTGCATCTTGCTGTAGACCGTGCACTGTATTTAGTGCATCACTTAGCATGTCGCCAAATTGTGCTGTAGAAGTAGACTGCACCTGAGTTGGCAGTTTATTAGTTTGATTATTACGGCCGGCTTCTAAAGCCATTGATTGCATTTCTTGAAATACAGCACTGTTTTGAATTTTCATAATTTATCTCTGACACGCAGTGAACTCTTATAAGTAATAAAGCACAAAGCATGCCAAATAATTAATCACTAAAATACAATAGGTTAACTTTAATTTGTGTGAGTCAGAGTTTTGACAACCCTAAGTTCGCAGCGCAAACTTAGGGTTTATAGGAGGTTAAGCTGGAAGTGAAATACCTAAATCGCGCATTTGCGCTAGTTTATAACGTAAAGTTCGTGGGCTTATGCCCAACGTTTCGGCAACGTCTTTACGCTTACCTTGGCAACGTGCAAGGGTTTCTAAAATAATGCGATGCTCTTTGTCTTTAAGCTCATCTTTATAGCTACCGGTATCTGCCGCTAGCAAACCTTGTTTAGGCTCATCCTCAGCATGCGACTTTTCATCATAATATGCAGAGCTTAAAGTGCTTTTATCAACACCTTTGTCTGCATGTGCTAATTCTGTTGGCGATACGGTTTGCGCCGGTGCCAATGAAGGCTCCATAACAAAGTTATTAGATACTAAGTTTTCGATAAAAATAGCATGCTCGTTTATTGTATCGCCACTTCGCAATATAAGTGCACGCTGTATAACGTTATCAAGCTCGCGCACATTACCAGGCCACGCATGAGCCAGTAACTTTTGCTCGGCAGCTTTATCTAAATACGCCATAGGCTCTTTGCTTTTACTTATATGGCGCTCAATTAAATGCTTAGCCAATACAATAATATCGCCTGGGCGTTGGCACAATGGTCGCCACATAAGTGGAAAAACATTAAGCCTGTAATATAAATCTTCTCTAAACTGATTATCTACTACAGCTTCTTTTAAATCACGATTACTGGTTGCCAAAATACGTACATCGAGCTGAATAGTTTTACGCCCCCCTAAACGCTCTACTTCACGTTCTTGCAGTACGCGTAAAAGTTTAGCTTGTAGCCCTAAATCCATTTCAGTAATTTCATCAAGTAAAATAGTACCGCCTTGTGCTTGCTCAAACTTACCCGGACATGCTTGAATCGCCCCCGTAAAAGCCCCTTTTTCGTAACCAAATAACGTGGCTTCGAGCATATTTTCAGGAATAGCCGCGCAGTTAATCGCCACAAATGGCTCATTACATCGGCTCGACTTATCATGAATATAACGCGCAAGTACTTCCTTACCTGAACCACTTGGGCCAAGTACCATTACACTTGCATCAGAGCGTGCTACTTTACTTGCAAGCTCCAATAATTGAATACTAGTTGGGTCAGCAACAACGGGGCCGTCGGTTTCTTTTGCTTTTTCAGGCAAATAACGGCTCACCATATTTAACAGCACTTCAGGTGCAAATGGTTTTGCCATGTAGTCAATTGCACCTAGGCGCATGGCCTCTACCGCATCGTCAATTGTGGCATACGCCGTCATCATCAATACAGGTAAATCAGGGTGGTTTAATTTAATACTGCGTAGTAAATCAAGTCCACTCATTGCGCCCATTTGCACGTCGCTTACAACAAGCGAAAATTGATCTTTTTTAAGCAATATCATTGCTTGCTCAGCACTGTTCGCTGCAACACATTCAATACCCGACATTTCAAGGGTATCTATTAAGGCTTCACGAAGCCCAGCGTCATCTTCGACAACTAAAATAGTGTTACTCATAATGAACCCTCTAATTTAGATGTTGCCTTAATAGGCAGTAACAAG
Organism: Pseudoalteromonas sp. 5Ae-yellow; assembly: GCF_014077565.1. Taxonomy (NCBI): domain Bacteria; kingdom Pseudomonadati; phylum Pseudomonadota; class Gammaproteobacteria; order Alteromonadales; family Pseudoalteromonadaceae; genus Pseudoalteromonas; species Pseudoalteromonas sp. 5Ae-yellow. The sequence continues at coordinate 3,087 of NZ_JACGWD010000037.1, read as the reverse complement.
CTAAAGCAGGCACCACCATGCGTATTATTAGTCACATCAACACGGCCTTGGTGTGCACTAGCCACCGAACTCACTACAGCAAGCCCTAAACCTGTGCCCTGACTTTTTGTAGTAAAAAATGGTTCAAAGATTTTATCGCTTTGGCTTAAATCAACACCTGGGCCATTGTCGCTCACACTAATACGAACCATATCTAAATCTTTTAAATCTCTTTGTGCGCTAATTTTTACTTTTGCACCGCCGCCAATAACTTGAATACTATTGTGCACAAGATTTTGAATAGCACTGGCCAGTGCCGTTTTATTACCGACTATTTGTATATCGGGTTCTGGTAAGCTTACATCCAGTTCACTTTCATTAAGTGCGACCATAGCATCAGCGCCTGCTTTAACTTCTGTTAAAAGCTGCTGCATTGAAACTTGCTCAACCACTTGCTGATCGCCACTTTTAGCAAATAACAGCATGTCGTTTACTTGAGTTTCTAAATCTTTTAAGCGCGACATTAACTTTGTTTGAAAGTTATCGCGAGATGCTTCGGGTAAGCGCTTAGACCCTAAATTAGCAGCATAAAGCATAGCGGCTGAGAGCGGCGTACGGACTTGATGCGCTAATGACGCAACCATTTTACCCAGCGCGCTTAATCGCTGCATATGTGCAACACGTTTCTGTAAGCGGCGGGTTTCGGTTAAATCCGTCATTAATATAAGTTGCCCAGGCTCTGGGGCTAAAGCGGTAATATCAAGTTTTATTAAGCGCCCATCTTTTAAAGACACTTCGTGACCATCATCTTGATGCGGCCTAAAAGAGCGCTGAATAACATTAAACCAGCGTTCGCCTTCAAGTGGCTCGCCAAGCATATCAATCGCTATTTGATTCGCTTTTGCAATCAAGCCTTTGCCATCTAGTACAACCACGCCTGCTGGCATGGTATCAACCAAATGTGAAAGCCAACTTGCTTGCTTGCGCAGATCGCTTAATTCACCAATGTACTCCTCTTGAAGTAAACATGGGTTATACTGATTTGCAGAAAAAAACTGTGGTTTTAGCACGCTAGCAAGAGCCATAATCAAATCTCGAATTGATGTAGATATATGTCTAAATGCACGATTTATACCAAAATTTATTTACATACTTATCATTAAGTTACATCAATAATTTGAGCGACATAAAAATGACGCACGCAAAAAGGAATAATAATGAGTGAGCAAATAAAGTGCCGTTGCCCGTGGCTCGACACCACTAAACCCGACTACGTTATTTACCATGATGAAGAATGGGGCGTGCCTCTTTATGATGATACAAAGCTGTTTGAATTTATCACGCTAGAATCAGCGCAAGCCGGCTTAAGCTGGTACACAATTTTAAAAAAGCGCAGCGGTTATAAAAAAGCATTTGCTAATTTTGATGTAAAAAAGGTAGCCCAATTCACACAAGATGACGTTGAGAGACTAATGCTTGATGAGGGTATTGTGCGCAATCGCTTAAAAATTTCGGCAACTGTTAACAACGCAAAGCGCTTTATAGAAATCCAAAAAGAATTTGGAAGTTTTAGTAACTACCAATGGCAGTTTGTGGGTAATAAGCCGATTATAAGTAATTTAAATAACGCTGAGGACTACCCAGCAATTACAGAGGGATCAACCGCATTTGCTAAAGACTTAAAAAAACGGGGTTTTAAGTTTTTAGGCCCTACAACGGTTTACGCTCATATGCAGGCCTGCGGTATGGTTAACGATCACAGTAATGATTGTTTTAGAAAAGAAGAAATTATTAAGACTTTTAGTGGGTAAGTGATTTATAACCACAAAAGTAATTTGTTCACAAAGAGGTTAAGAGACGCTGTGCTTTAGAGAAGTAACGCGTAGGTTGACTATGGCTTCTCATTTACCCTCGTTTTTTCTCTTTGTGAAATAACGTTTTAATTAAATGATTAAAAGCTACGCTTTTCACGCGAGCAAGCTCAGCGTCTACCGCCAAGGTTTAAGTTTGTGTTTATCTTGTAGATACCATCTCTCATTTTAAGCTTCAAGGTCGTATTTAACTTTCTTGGAGCTTAAACGCTTCCTGGTTTTTTATTACACCAAAACATATATGAATTAGCTTTCGCATATTTGCACACACAGCTTGCATTGGTGTTTTACCATTATTTATTAACGTTAACTTGTGTCGTTTTATTGTTTTATTCCATTGCCCAGCAACAACGGCTGCCATATAAAGTTTACATCGAATTCTGGCTGGGCCAAGTTTACTGATTGATGTTCGCCCTTTTAATTTACCCGATTCATTATGCCGTGGGATTAATCCACAATAAGCCGCCGCTTCTTTGGCTTTATTGAATTTTTTAGCCGCAAATAAATACGTCAGCTCTCTCGATAGTACGGGCCCAATGCCAGAAATAGACTCAAGTAGTTTCCTGTTTCTTTTTAAATCAGGTTCATTATCTATGTGGTTATCAATGTCAGATTTAAGCTGTTTAATTTCATCGTCTAAAAACGCGATAGTCACTTTTATCGATTGGCAAACACGCGCGGAAACGTTGCTGAATTCACTTGCTTCTAATCGGTTAGCTTCTCGTTGTCGGTTACTCTCAAGCGCATCTAAACGACGAATAAGGGCTTTAAGCTCTCTAATTGCTAATGCTTCAGGTTGCCAATAATTAACGACTGCGTGCTTAGCACAGCCATAATGAGCAAGCATCGTTGCATCAGATTTGTCTGTTTTGTGAATTATGTTTAAAGCGTCTGCATACTTTTTAGCTTTACTGGGATTCGCTAAAATAATATTAAAGCCTTGCTCGTGTAAAAAATACATCAGCGCTTCATGATAAACACCCGTTGGTTCGAGGGTGATAACGAGCTCATTAGCAGCGCTTTTTGTTGTATTTAAAAGCCATTTTTCTATTGTTACAAAATCTTGGCGCTTGTTTTTAAAGACTTTTGTTTTAATTTTATTTGTAAGTTGGTCTCTCAACCACGATAAATCAATCTTCTCTTTACTAATATCAATGCCGATAAACATCATCTCTACTTACTCCCCTTGTACATACAGCATCTACTTAAATAAAAGCGTGCTTGGATACCATTCAGT
>NZ_JACGWD010000005.1:0-106091 GCF_014077565.1 Pseudoalteromonas sp. 5Ae-yellow | reverse complement strand
GATAGCCACGCGGTATGAAAAGCTTGAACGAAATTATCATTCAATGCTCGCTTTAGCATTTACTATGATGTGGCTACCAATGTGGGCTGATTGATATATGTACTACAAAGATCAACAGCCCCTAGTATTATTTAGATATGTTTTCTATTTTTTATTTAGTTTTAAAACTTACTATTGATAAAATCAATATCAGTTATTGAAAACAACAATTTTATTAATAATACACTTAGCGCTAGAGTGAAGTTAAGCCAACAAACTAAGAGTAATTATTATGACAACAGCTTCTTTCACACGCCAAGACGGATTATTCATCGATGCTAACTTACATCAGTTCATTGAAGAGCAGTTATGCACTAAAGCTAACACTACTGAAACTTACCAAGCGTTAGCTACTTTAGTTGATGAGTTTGGTTGCAAATGCCGTAAAACAAAGCATCAACCAGATGATGTATTAGAAGTTGATACATTATTAAATGCATACCAACTTAAAAATCATCCACTTTGCCATGTAGATGCACAAACTACGGAAGCCGTTTTAGACGAATATTGCTGCCAGGTTCCTGCAATTATTGTTGTTGCGTTAATGGATACGCTTAGTGGTACACAGTGCGATGAACCCCAAGCACATGAGATTTACCATCGTGCAGCGCAGTTAACCAACCGCCCTTGTATGCACAGAGTAAAAACTGCCTCAGCAGCTTAATAATGGATGTATTTAAAAGTGCTCGATGACCTTCTTTGCAAAGCCAGTACAAGTTAAGGTTGTCGAGTTATGAATACTTGAGTTATCGCTCTGCTCTTGCGCTAAATCAAAGGTTACTTCACCGCTTTTAAATGTTTGCTCTAACGCATTTTCTATGAGTAATGCGGCCTCGTCCCACCCCATAAATTTAAGCATTAATACCGCACTTAAAATACTACTACTGGGGTTTGCTTTATTTTGCCCTGCTATACGTTCAAACGTGCCATGTGTAGGCTCAAAAAATGCGACATCGTTATTTAAATTTGCAGCGGGCATTATACCAACACCACCAACTTGTGCACTGAGCATATCCGCTAAAAAGTCACCATTTTGGTTAGTAGTCACCACTACATCAAATTGCTCTGGATGCATTAAACATTGCTGCAGCATGTTGTCGGCTATGACTTCTTTAATAATTAAGGGTGCTTGGTGTGCTCGCTCTATTTGCAACCAACGCCCATTTTCATGTGCGGTGGCATTAAACTCGTTTTGTGCAAGTGCAAACCCCCAACGCTTAAATGCACCATCGGTAAATTTAAGTACATTACCTTTGTGTACTAGCGTTAATGATTCACTATCGTTTTTAAGTGCATAGTTAATTGCAAAGCGCATTAGTCGCTCAGAGCCTTCTTTAGATATATTTTTAATACCAATTCCGCACTCTTGTGAAAACCTTAGGCGGGTTACGCCCATTTCCTCACATAAAAAATCGAGCATTTTTTCGCTCTCTACACTGCCTGCTTGCCACTCAATACCTGAGTACACGTCTTCGCTACTATCACGAAGCACTGTTATGTTTGTTAAAAAAGGGTTTTTTAAAGGAGAAGGGAGTGCACTAAAACCTTTTATAGTGCGCATATTTACAAACAAATCCATTTCTTGCCTGAGTGCGACATTAAGAGATCGAAAACCACCACCTAGTGGTGTGGTTAACGGCCCTTTTATGGCAATTTTACAGGCACGTACCGCGTTAATTGTTTCTTGTGGAAACCAATCACCGTCATACAGCTTTGCGGCCTGCTCGCCATTATAAGCCTGCATCCAATGAATTTTCCGTGCGCTTTTATAACAATGCTCAATTGCACTATCAACAACATGGCGCATTACCGGCATAACATCTAGACCCACGCCATCGCCATCAATAAAAGCAATGATAGGTTCTAACGGTATTTGCCAGTGTCCTTGTGCATCAATAGTGATATTTTGGCCGTGCTCAGGAACTTGAATATGCTGATACGTCATGGCTAAACCTAACTTAAAATAACGATTAATTGATTAAACCATGCTTAGCTAGGAGTGTCTGTATTTGTACTTTTATAGTTACTATCATTTTAAAAAATAAAGAATTAGGCGTGATTATTTATCCATTTAGTTGGTCTTGTATATTAGAATTTTCGTACCAATTATTAAATTACAGTGGAGCATTTTAATGAAATTCTTTTTTGTACTGCTACTATTAATCAGCTCTTTTAACGCATTAGCCGTTGAAGTAGTCATACATAACCTTAGCTCGCTCTCAAGTAATGCTCAAAATACTGTGTCTATATGGGTTAATCAAAGTTTTGAAAAAACACAAAATACACTGGGACCTTTAAAACAAACCACATTGCCTATTTATTTAAAACCGCAATACTTTGCTTTTGAGCCTGTACCTTGGGCTACAGTTAAGCGCAATAACCCTGATGGGCTTGAACTACATATAGATCGCTATGCCAGTTTAAATGCATTCACTAAAGATTGGACGCTATACCATGAACTTTCGCATTTATATTTGCACTACTTCCCTACTCCGGTTTTTGGCTTAGCGAGGGTTTTGCCAGTTATATGCAAAACGTAATAATGCGTGACAGCGGTATAATTACCCAGCCGCAATTTGTACAACGTTTAAATGCAGGATTTGATCGTGCCCGCCTGCAAACTAAAACTAAAACACAGCCACTTAATAAGCTCTCTGCCGATATGTGGAAACAACGCGCCCAGCAACGTGTTTATTGGACGGGTGCGGCTTTTTTTGCACAGGCCGATTTGAAGCTACAAAAACAAGGTTTATCTGTCGCGGTTATAATAAAACAGTATCAAGTATGCTGTAGACCCGCTCGCTCTAGTGCTAAAACCTTTATAAAAGAGTTAGATAAGCTATCCGGTAGTAGCGTTTTTACAACGCTGTATGCAAAATATAATACCCGCACCGATTTTCCTGATATTAGTAAAGAGCAGCTAAACACGCTTTAACGGCTGCTCTGTTTTATATAGTTACTATATTCAACAAGCCCTTGCGCGTTAAAATTGGTTGAGTACTCGTTCATAAAACCATGCAAAAAATTGGTTTTATAGCACTTAACATTCGCTTTGGTGCTTAAAGCTTTAATAACTTCATCAACATTAAAGTGACTCTCACTTGCTGGAAATATAAACTCACAGGGTACTTTTGCGCTTAAATTTAAATTATGTCTAATTTGCGACGGATAAAAGCCAATTAACTTTTTAAGGTGTGTATTGCCTGTTAATAACTGTGCCCGCCATGCTGCACTTGCCCCTGCACTAAAAGCAATACACGTCGTTGGCAATTTTAAACTCTCAAAGCATTTTTGAAGTTTGTCGGTGTATTTATCATGGCCACACTGCTGTATAAAATTGTTGTAACTATCTTGTTCACTTTCAATAGCTTGATACTTGTTATTGTATGGGTCAACAATCACTAAATTTGAACTAATTGCGTGTGATAACCTCCTTAAAGCAGGGGTTAAACCATAAATATCACTCACTATTAGGTAATTCATACTTATCCTTTGGTAACTAAAAATGGGCTTTGTAAGCAGTTGATAAGATTTATTATAAATATTTTTACAAAAATAGCTTGCACACAATTTATATATAAGTTACCTTCCCTCTCTGGTTTAAAGAAACCGCCGCGGTTAACCATTTACCCTGATCCAGTAAGCCCCGCAAAACGTATATTTGAAAGCTAAGTTATTGTACGGCGAGAACCCCTTGAATAATACCGAGATGATTTTTTACTATCATCGCAAAAGTGTCATAAAGATCGTCAACACTGTAATGAAGCTAAACACAACATCGTTAATTTATTAACTGCAATTTGCTATAAAAATATAGCGCAGAATAAATAACAAGAATAAAGTGAGTTTTATTATGTCTTATAAATATAATGGGTCTATGATCCAAATCGCACATCCAGTGCAATCAATTTCAGTAAACAAACATCGTGTAATCTTTAGTGATACACAAGGTTTAAAAAATGCATTGTTTCAAAAAGCGAGTGATGCACGCCAGTTTGTTAAGTGGCTAAAAGCTAACTAAGCAACACATAACTTTAATTGCCCTTTTATTATTGCAATTATTGATAAGATATTATGCCAGCCTTGTTGCTGGCATTTTACTTTTTAGCTCTTTATTGGTTACAATAGTTTTACAATAATAATTACTGGCAGCTGTTGTAATGCTCCGTATATTTTTAACTTTCTTACTTTTTTTCTGTCTGAGCTCAATAAGCAATGCTAGAACCATAAACTGGCTAGCGCACGATTTTGCACCCTATTATATTTTAAATGGTCAATATCAACACCAAGGCCGTGACGAAAGCATAATTTATTTACTTGAAAAACAACTTCCTAATATTACCTTTAACCGCATGCTTATCCCCTCAGGTAAAGTAATTCAAGAGCTATCTAATACTTCAAATAATGTTTGTGCGTTATCGCTTTATAAAAATGATTACAGAAAAGAGCATATTTATTTTACAGAGGAGAGCTCAACAACGGGCCTCTCGCCTTCAATAGCAATGCACAAAAGACTCGCCAAAGCGCTAAATATAGCGGAATCAAAAGAAGTATCACTACTCAATTTAATACAAGATAAAAAACTAACTCTTGGGATCTCTATGAGCCGCTCTTATGGCCAAGAGATAGATACATTGATAAACAGTACGCCTAATATAGATTTAGTAATTAGACCCACTCGCGATAGCCTAGCGAGCCTCACATACATGCTTAACCTAAAACGAATTGATATTTTGCTGGGTTACCCAAGCGAGCATTACTATTTAGCAAAATCAATGCACTTTGAAGAAAACTTAACGCAGCGTCCATTAACCGAATCTCCAGCGTTAAGTTATGGTTTTATTGGCTGTACTAAAAACGAGCAAGGCGCAGAAGACATTGCTATTCTTAATGAGCAGCTTAAAGTTATTAAAAAAACGCAGGCTTATAATGATTTACTCATGCGCTGGTTGCCCGAGCATTTAAGGCCGCTATTACAGTCACGTATTAATAGCGCAAAATAAGCAAATTCGAAGTCGCTTAATTTGAGTTTCTGTTAAGCAAAAAAAACGCCACAGTAAGTGGCGTTTTTATATTTAATAATGGTATTACTTACGAACGCCTTCTATTGATAAAATAATATCAACATGAGTAGATGCAGGTCCTAAGTTGTAATCAATACCGTAGTCGGTAAGTTTAAGGCTGGTTTCGCCTTCAAAACCTACGCGGTATCCACCCCACGGATCTTTCCCTTCGCCCACTTTATCTATTTCAAAGGTAATAGTTTTAGTTACGCCATGCAGCGTAAATTCGCCGGTTACGTCGGCCTCTTCACCATTTTCATCAAATTTAATGCTGGTGCTTTTAAATGTCGCTTTTGGGTATTTATCCACATTTAAAAAATCTTTACCGTGTAAGTGCTTATCGCGCTCTGCATGGTTAGAATCAAGGCTTGTGGTGTCAATATTTACCATAATTTTTGATGCATCAGGGTTTTTAGCATCATAACTAAATGTGCCGTCAAAAGTATTAAAACGACCATATAACCAGCTGTAACCTAAGTGTTTAATTTTAAAGTTAACAGATGCGTGCCCGCCTTTTGTATCAATTACATAATCAGCTGCATTAGCGGCTGTTGCCGATAACATCATTGCAGCCGAAACGGCTGTGCTTACTAATAATTTTTTCATTTTAATCATCCTTTAATGGTTTGATCATTCTGATTAAGGTTTTATCTTTATCGATAAAGTGATGTTTTAACGCCCCTAGTGCATGCAATACTGCAAACCCTATTAATGTGCACGCGCCGTAATAATGTACTTTTCCTGCAATATCGGCTTGGTCATCAAAAGCAAAATCAAGCGCTGATACGTTAAATAAGGTAAACACTTCTATTGGACGTCCGTCTGCGGTTGATATTAAATACCCAGCAACAACAATAACGGCCAAAATAATATACATAACAATATGCGCGGTGTGTGCTAATTGGTTCATACCTTTACTTTCACCTAAGGGTTTAGGTTGTGTAGATAAAGCACGCCATAAAATTCTAAATAAAAATACGGCCACAAGCGTAATACCAATGCTTTTATGTAAATCGAGCGAGCCTTTATACCAGCTATCGTAATAAGTAAGCTCAACCATATATAAACCTAAACCAAACAGGCCAAAAATAGTCAACGCCATGAGCCAATGTAAAATAATGGCGACAAGTCCGTAAGATGAAGGTGTATTTTTAAACATGTGTAACGTCCTATAATGCTATGACGTTACAATATAGTGCATAGCCGTAAATGAAAATAACATTTACAAACACTTTACGTGCGTATAAGCACAGAACTTTGATAATTAAAGTCAGTTTTAGAAGTTGAGGATTAAACAGATAAGTTTATAGGGTGGATTGCTCGCTCAAGCTGACATAAATTAAGCTCTCTGGGCTTACTTGCAAACAAGTAACAAGTCCTTCTTTAATGAGCTCAAGCATGGCTATAAAACTAACCACCACACCACTACGCTCTTCATCAGGCGTAAAAAGCGCATTAAAAACCACTGCTGAATTTGCTTTCGATAGCTGTTGTAATATTTGGCTCATTCTCTCTCGGGTTGAGAGTACTTCGGCAGTAATTTGATGATGTTCAAACGTTTTTGCTCGCGCCATAACATCACTCAACGCCAGCATTAAGTCTTTAAGTTCAATATCAGGGAGGTTTTGACTTGTGTCTTCATTTATTGGCATAGCGGCATGCGCTATAAAAATATCACGCCCAACACGGGGGATATCATCGAGGTTTTCGGCGGCTTTTTTAAATAACTCATATTCTTGCAGGCGTTTAATAAGCTCAGCGCGAGGGTCTTCTTCCTCTTCAAGCTCTTCGTGAACAGGGAGTAATAAGCGCGACTTAATTTGTGCAAGTAACGCAGCCATTACTAAATATTCGCCAGCAAGCTCGAGTTGAAACTCGGTCATCATTTCTACATAACTTACGTACTGCTCTGTAATACTAAAAATAGAAAGCTCGAGTACATCAAGCTTATGCTTTTTAATTAAATAGAGCAGTAAATCGAGCGGGCCTTCAAAGGTTTCTAATATTATTTCGAGCGCGTCAGGTGGAATGTATAAATCTTCTGGTTTGTCTACAACCGCTTTACCATGCAAAAAAGCCAGTGGCAGCTTTTGCTGCACTGGCTTTTCAATTTTTTTTGTATTTGCAGTGCTTTCGCTCATTACTTATTATTCAAATGGGCTTGTATCACCACAGCCAACACGCAAAATCTTGACTTCATCTTCCGACAAATCGATTACCGTGGTTGCTTGCTCGGCTAAGTGGCCACCGTGAATAATTAAATCGACGTGTTTATCTAATCGCTCTAATATTTCATCAGGATCTGATTCTGTAAACTGCTGACCTGGTAAAATTAAAGAACACGACATTAACGGCTCACCAAGTTCGGCAAGTAACGCACAGGCTATTGGGTGCTCAATTACACGCATGCCAATGGTTTTTTTCTTGTCGTTTAATAAACGTTTAGGGACTTCTTTTGTGCCTTTAAAAATAAAGGTATAAGGCCCTGGCGTATTATTTTTAATGAGTCTAAATAGCTGGTTATCTACGCGTGCATAAGTAGATAACTCCGATAAATCACGACAAACTAGCGTAAAATTATCGTTTTTTTCAATACCACGAATACGCTCTATGCGCTCTTTGGCTTGCTTATTACCAATGTTACAACCGATGGCGTAGCCCGAATCTGTTGGGTAAACAACAACCCCGCCTTGTTTAATAATATCAACGGCTTGACTAATTAGTCTCGGTTGCGGGTTATCAGGATGAATATGAAATAATTGACTCATGTTAGTGCCCCTTCTTCTCCTTCCCAAGCTTGCCAAACACCTTGGCAATCTTTTGGTAGGTATAAATTTTTGCCAAGCTCTAAATAGCTTGTCGGAAAATGAAAATCAGACCCTTGCGAGCAAAGTAGTTCGTACTCACGGCTGAGTTCACCTAAAAATTGACGTTCGCTTGGCGCCTGTTGAGGTTGTGCAACTTCCATTGCGTCCCCTCCTACACTTTTAAATTCTACTAATAATTTGCGTAGCCACTTGTTTGACATTTGATAGCTACTTGGATGCGCTAGTACAGCAACACCACCAGCGGCATGTATGGCCTCAATAGCGGTTTGCATGGTGCACCAGCAACTTGGTACGTAGCCTGTTTTGCCACGCCCTAAGTACTTTTTAAAAACACCCGGGAAATTTTTAGCAACACCGCGCTCAATAAGGGCGCGTGCAAAATGTGCACGCGTTATTTGCGCGTCTTTTGCCAGCTCTTTAGCTTGCTCGTAAATGCCATCAAAGCCATTTTTTGTAAGGCGAACACCAATCTCTAGTGCACGCTCTTCTCGCTTTTGCTGCTGAGCTGATAATAAAGAGGTAAGGTCAATATTATTAATATCAATATTTAAACCTACAATATGAATTTCGAAGCTTTCCCATTTAGTAGACACTTCGGTACCCGTTATTAATGAAAGCGGTAAGTTTTCGGTTTTAATAAATTGCTGCGCAGGCTTAATAGCCGCCACAGTGTCATGATCGGTAATAGCAAACACATCAATATTTTTATCAACAGCGCGATGCAATAATTCTTCAACCGTTAAACGCCCGTCTGAATGTGTGGTATGGCTATGTAAATCATATTTTATCAAAAGAAAACTGCTTAAAATTAAGGGTTACTGGTGTTTATGTAAGTATAACAACTTTTTTGACTAAATTGTTTTAAATAAACACTTGACACAAAAGCATAAGATACGTTTTACTGTAGCCACTTTCAGACACATTAAGAATTAACAATAATGATCAATTCAAACTTAAACACTATTTGGTGGTGGCACTCGTAATTTTCGGGTGGTGAATTGTCGTGTCTAGCAAAAATTCAAAACCCGCAACTATGCGGGTTTTTTTATAACTAAATTTTACGAAACATATACGTTAACAATATTTAATAAATTTTGAGGCAGAAAAACATGAATAACGGTCTTACTCTTACACATCGTTGGTGGTGGCGCCTGATATAGCGGGACGGTAATGATCTGTTTGTAATTTAGATATCGTTATTCAAACCCCGCATTGCAAAAGCACTGCGGGGTTTAATTTTTTGAGGGAATGAGGTTTGATTTTTAGTCATATAACTACCACACCAGGCGAAGTAACAAGCATTACGCAAGTACGCGACTATATTAGTAGCCCTCTTGCATTATACGCGGCACTTGATAAGCCTAACTCACTACTGCTTGAATCGGCTGAGATTGATTCTAAAGACAGTGTAAAAAGCTTAATTTTAGTTGATAGCGCCCTGCGCATTGTATGTAAGGGTAAAACGGTAACTGTTAGCGCACAATCTAATAACGGCAAGCAATTATTAAGCTACTTACAAGCAAATGTTAAAAGCTGTGATGCCACTTTAGACGGCGCAACACTTACCCTGTGTTATTTAGACACTAGCGGCGATACTGACGAAGCGAGTAAACTAATTGCAGATAACGCATTTAGCGCTCTGAGAACTTGTATTAACAGTATTAAAAGCACAACTAACAATCCATTTTCGTTATTTTTAGGCGGTGTATTTGCCTACGATATGGTAGCAAACTTTGAGCAGTTAAGTGATGTACCTGATGGCGAAAACACCTGCCCAGATTACGTATTTTATTTAGCCGAAACCTTAGTTGTTATTGATCATCAAAAACAAACAACCGAACTCATTGGTAATGTATTTAACGGCCCAGACGTACACGCTAACTGCTTTGAAGTAGGTAAAGAGCTAGAGCGCTTAAATACGCTGTGCGATAACGCTTCAGAATTTAGTGCGGATATGCAAAGTGGACAATGTGAGGTAAGCGTTGATATAGACGATGACACATACTGCGAGCAAGTAATTAAGCTTAAAAAGAATATTGTAGACGGTGATATTTTTCAGGTAGTGCCATCGCGTACATTTTCACTACCTTGTCCTGATCCTCTGCACGCTTATAGCCAGCTTAAAAAGCAAAACCCAAGTCCGTATATGTTTTATATGCGCGATGAAGACTTTGCTTTATTTGGCGCATCGCCTGAATCAGCACTTAAATACACAGTGCAATCTCAGCAAGTTGAAGTATACCCAATTGCTGGCACTCGCCCACGTGGCAAATTTGCTAATGGGCAAATAAACCCAGACCTAGACAGCCGCATTGAGCTGGAACTAAGAAACGATCAAAAAGAGCGCGCCGAGCATTTAATGCTTGTCGATTTAGCCCGTAACGACGTAGCCCGCATTAGTGTTGCAGGTACTCGTTTTGCCAAAGAGTTATTAAAAGTAGACCGCTATTCACAGGTAATGCATTTAGTTTCACGCGTTGTTGGCACACTAAAACCAGAACTTGATGCACTGCATGCTTACCAAGCGTGTATGAACATGGGCACCCTTGTTGGTGCACCAAAAGTACGTGCTGCTGAGCTTGTTCGTCAAACTGAAGGTAAGCGCCGTGGCAGTTATGGCGGCGCTGTAGGTTACTTAACCGGTGATGGCGCAATGGATAGCTGTATTGTTATTCGCTCTGCTTTTGTTAAAAATAACATAGCCTACGTGCAAGCAGGTGCAGGTGTAGTGTTTGACTCAGATCCTATTTCAGAAGCAAACGAAACTCGCGCTAAAGCACAAGCGGTTATCACCGCCATAAAATCTACGTATAAGGCGGTATAAAATGAGTAAAGCGAATCCTATTAAAATCTATTTTTTAGATAACTTTGACTCATTTACATATAACTTAGTTGATGAGCTTACGATGCTTGGCTGCGAACTTGTTGTTTACAGAAACAACATTAGCGCTGAGGTTATTTTTAATAAAATGCGCCAAGAGCAAGGCCAAGTACTCTTAGTACTTTCGCCTGGCCCTGGAACACCAAGCGATGCAGGCTGTTTAATGGAGCTTATTGAGCTCTCTAAAGGCCACTTCCCAATGCTAGGCATTTGTTTAGGCCAACAAGCGTTAACACAAAGCTATGGCGGAGTAATCGGTCACGCGGGTGAAACCGTACATGGTAAGTCTTCAATTATTAATTTAGGCGAACATCCTGTATTTGATGGTATGGGCAATACAATGCCTGTAGCACGTTACCATTCATTAATGGCAACAAAAGTGCCTGGTAATATAAAGGTTATTGCCCAGTACGAAGATATCCCTATGGCTATTTATCATCATGATGACAATGCATTGGGTTATCAATTTCATCCAGAATCAATACTGACGCCAAACGGCGCAATGCTACTTCAGCAAAGTGTCGCTTACTTAACACGTGCCAAATAATAGAGGACATTATGAGTACACAACCAGAACAACCCATAAATGTTCAACACGCTATTGAACAACTAATTACAGGGCAATCATTAAGCTACACAGACGCCAAAGCACTGTTTGATGAAATAATGCAAGGTAACATGAGCGAGATTGAGCTAACCGCCCTACTAATAAGCCTTAAAATTAAAGGCGAAGTAAGCGATGAAATAGCAGGTGCTGCAGCCTCAATGCGCGAAAACGCTGTTGCTTTTACTACCAGCAGTACACAACTTGCCGATAGCTGTGGCACTGGCGGCGATGGTTCAAACACAATTAATATAAGCACTACAGCAGCCATAGTTGCCGCTGCTGCCGGCATTAACATGGTAAAACATGGTAATCGCAGTGTATCGAGTAATTCAGGCTCTGCCGACTTACTAAAAGCACTGGGCATTAATATAGATATGAGCCCAGAGCAGGCAGCAAAATGCCTTGAGCAAACCAATTTTACCTTTTTGTTTGCACCGCACTATCACAGTGGCGTTCGCCATGCGATGGGGGTGCGTACAGCGCTTAAAACACGCACTATTTTTAATATTTTAGGCCCGCTTGCTAACCCAGCAGCACCTGATGTGCAATTGTTAGGTGTGTACAACGAAGCGTTATGTATGCCAATGGCACAAACACTTAAAACCCTTGGCACAAAGCGCGCTATGATTGTTCACGGCTCGGGCACTGACGAAATAGCTCTACACGGTCCAACAACGGTAGTTGAGCTGAATAATGGCGAGCTTACACAGTACACACTAAACCCAAGCGACTTTGACCTTGCAAACTATTCACTTGAACAACTCGCTGGTGAAGGCCCACAATACAACGCAAATGCTAGCCTTGCCATCTTACAAGGCAAAGGCACAGATGCACATAATGCTGCCATTGTGGTTAACGTAGCTGCCCTCTTATACCTAACAGGTAAAGCAGAAACGTTAAAAGAAGGGACAAAGCAAGTACAAACATTATTAAGTTCAGGGCAAGCCATGAACACACTAAATGCAATTATTGAGGTAAGTAATGGCTAATGTATTAGACAAAATTGTTGCTGATAAAAAATTAGAACTAATTGAGCGTAAAGCCGCACGCCCGCTTGAAAGCTTTAAGCACCTTGCAGTGCCTACAAGCCGTAGCTTTTACAAAGCATTAGCCGCCCCAGGCACACAGTTTATTTTAGAATGTAAAAAAGCATCGCCTTCAAAAGGGCTAATTAGAGAGCCATTTGATTTAACCGAAATCACATCGGTTTATAAAAAATACGCTACCTGCATGAGCGTGTTAACTGATGCTAAATATTTTCAAGGCAGTTTTGATTACCTCGAATTTGTGCGCAGCCAAGTAGAACAACCGCTTATCTGTAAAGACTTTTTTATAGATGAGTACCAAGTATATATGGCGCGTATTTATGGCGGTGACGCTATATTACTGATGCTTTCAGTACTCGATGACGAAAGCTATAAAGCACTGCACGCAGTTGCCGATTCTCTGAATATGTCGGTATTAACCGAAGTAAGTAATGAAGAAGAAGTACACCGTGCACTTGCACTTGATGCACAAATTATTGGTATTAATAACCGTGATTTACGCGATTTAAGCACCGATTTAGCCACTACCGAAAAGCTACGCAAACTTATTCCGGCTGATAAAGTGGTTATTTCGGAATCGGGTATTTACACCCATCAAGACGTAAAACGTTTAGCTCCATTATGCGATGGTTTTTTAATTGGCAGCTCACTTATGGGCGAGCGTGATTTAGAGCAAGCATGTCGCCGTGTTATTTTAGGTGACAATAAAGTATGTGGTTTAACACGTACCAAAGATACACAAGCGGCATATCAAAACGGTGCTGTTTACGGGGGTTTAATTTTTCATCCTAAATCGCCACGCTATGTTGATTTAGATTGCGCAAAAGAGCTTAGTAAAAGTGCCCCGCTTAATTTTGTGGGTGTGTTTGTAGATGCCCCAATTGATCAAGTTGCTCAATACGCAAGTGTGCTAAAATTGGCGGCAGTTCAATTACATGGTCAAGAAAGTGACGATTACATCGCTCAGTTGCGTACACAGTTACCTACCGGCTGCGAGATTTGGAAAGCCCAAGCAATAAAAGATGCATTGCCAACGCCTGTAAATGGCGTTGACCGACACCTTTACGATACACACAGCGATACACAAGCTGGCGGTACAGGTAAAGCATTTGATTGGTCGGTGCTTCATGATGCAACCACTCCGTTTATGCTCGCTGGAGGCTTAAATCCAGACAATATTAAAGATGCGCTTTTTAAAGGTGCCTTAGGCCTTGATTTAAACTCAGGCGTTGAAGAATCTGCGGGTAAAAAGTGCCCTAACAAATTACATAATGCTTTTACAAGCATCAGAAATTATTGAGGTTAAAATGCAAAATCCAGCTTATTTTGGCGAGTTTGGCGGTATGTTTGTACCCGAGTTACTTGTCCCTGCGCTTAAGCAGTTAGAAAACGAATTTAACAAAGCACAAAAAGATCCTGAGTTTCAGGCTGAGCTAGGTAAATTATTAAACGAGTATGCGGGTCGTCCTACCCCACTTACTTTAACGCGCAATTTAGTTAAAAACCCAAAAGTAAAACTGTATCTAAAGCGTGAAGACTTATTACACGGCGGCGCACATAAAACCAACCAAGTACTTGGCCAAGCGTTACTTACTAAGCGCATGGGTAAAAAACAAGTAATTGCTGAAACAGGCGCAGGCCAACACGGCGTTGCAACCGCGCTTGCATGTGCATTACTGGGTTTAAAATGTCGAATTTATATGGGCGCAAAAGACGTTGAACGTCAGCAACCAAACGTATTTAGAATGAAGTTAATGGGCGCAGAGGTTATTCCGGTAACAGCGGGTTCTGGCACATTAAAAGATGCAGTAAATGAAGCCCTGCGTGACTGGTCAGCTAATTATCAAGACGCGCACTACCTACTAGGCACAGCTGCTGGTCCTCACCCATTCCCAACAATTGTACGTGAGTATCAAAAAGTTATTGGTGAAGAAGCTAAACAACAAGTACTTAAAGCCGAAGGTCGTTTACCTGACGCTGTAATTGCCTGTGTTGGTGGTGGTTCAAACGCAATTGGTATGTTCACCGACTTTATTGACGAGCCAGGCGTTAAATTAATTGGTGTTGAGCCTGCTGGGAAAGGGCTTGATACAAATGAGCACGGTGCAACAATTTGTAAAGGCACTAAAGGTATATTACACGGTACTTACACGTACATTATGCAAAACGACGATGGCCAAATTGAAGAGTCTTACTCTGTATCAGCGGGTCTTGATTACCCTGCGGTTGGTCCTCAGCACGCATTTTTACACGAAACCGGTCGAGCGCAATACGTGGGTATCACAGATACAGAAGCGCTTGATGCGTTTCAATCACTTGCTAAAAACGAAGGGATCATTCCGGCGCTTGAATCAAGCCATGCGCTTGCTTATGCACTTAAGTATGCAGAAGAGCAAACCGAGGAAAGCGTTTTAGTTATTAATTTAAGTGGTCGTGGCGATAAAGATTTAGCACACGTTCACAATGTACTATCTGAAAGAGGTCAGCTATGAGCCAAGTAAAAACGGATCGTTACGGCAAAATGTTTGCAGCGCTTAACGAGAAAAAACAAGGTGCGTTTGTACCATTTGTAACGATTGGCGACCCAGGTAAAGAGCAAAGTATTGCGATTATTAAAAGTCTAATTGACGGCGGCGCTGATGCGCTTGAGCTTGGTATTCCGTTTTCTGACCCAATTGCAGATGGTCCAGTAATTCAAAAAGCTAATATTCGCGCCCTCGATGTTCACATTAACACACAAGATTGCTTTGATATTATTAAAGAAATACGTGAGTATAACGCCGATATTCCAATTGGCTTATTATTGTATTCAAACCTTGTGTTTAAACGTGGTATTGAAGCATTTTATAAAGATGCAAAAGCAGTAGGCGTAGACTCAATTTTAGTGGCTGATGTGCCTTTACATGAATCTAAAATGTTTAGAAAGTCAGCAATGGATAACGGTGTAGACCCAATTTTTATTGCAACACCAAATGCAGATGACGACACACTTCGCCAGTGTGCCTCTTACGGTCGTGGTTATACGTATTTACTATCGCGCGCAGGTGTTACCGGTACCGATACTAAAGCACAAATGCCTGCTGGTAATATTGTTACTAAATTAAAAGAATACCATGCAGCCCCTGCTCTTTTAGGGTTTGGTATTTCAACGCCAGATGATGTAAAAGCGGCTCTTAATGCAGGAGCAGCCGGTGCTATTTCAGGTTCTGCCGTGGTTAAAATTATTGAAGCTAACCTTAATGATTTACCTGTAATGACCGCGCATCTAAAAGCTTTTGTAGCCGATATGAAAGCAGCTACATCGCTATAATCTAACTAGGGCGTGTTTTATACGCATTAAAAAAAAGGGCATTTAAAATGCCCTTTTTTGTTTTTTAAAATCAAACGCTGTATCAATAACCAAACGTTTTAAAAAAGAAAATTAGTGAGCTTGGTGTTTACCCTCTAAAATCTCTTCAATAAATTTAGCATTAAATGCTTCTAAATCAGCTGGGCTTCGGCTCGTTACTAAGCCTTTATCTACACATACTTCTTGGTCAACCCAATTGGCACCTGCATTAATTAAATCGCTTTTAATACTTGGAAAAGAGGTAATGGTACGGTCACGCAGTTTATTAATTTCAGCTAACAACCACGGAGCATGGCAAATTGCTGCAACGGGTTTATTTTTTTCTGCGCCAAAAAAGCCATCAATAAAGGCTTTAGCATCTTTATCTTGGCGTAAACTGTCTGGGTTAAATAAACCACCAGGTAGCATAAGCGCGTCGTAATCAGCGGGGTCTGCGTTTGTGACTAGTTTATCTACTGTTACTTTATCGCCCCACTTGTCTTCATCCCAGCCCGTAATTTGGCCTTCTTTAATTGATACTATTTCGATGTTTGCACCGGCATCAAGTAATGCGCTGCGTGGAGATAAAAGCTCACTTTGCTCAAACCCATCAGTGGCTAAAATTGCAATTTTTTTGCCTTGTAAACGCGTGCTTGTTTGTAATGTACTCATTGAGATCTCCTTATTTGATACCAACCTGCATAAATATTTGAGCAATTTAACGTCGTTCAATAGACCCCATATATCAGCAGACTGGTATTGTTTAAAAATATGTTCGAAACACACAGTTAAACAGCATAATGCATGCCGATAACAAGCAATTGAAAATAAAGGATTTAATGTAAGTGGGATTTATAATGCCATGTAAATCATTTAGAGATTATGAATAATCTACATAGGTGCGAATTTATTTCCAGCTCATATAATTTAAAGCCACCAAACGCGAGGTATAAAACCTCACCTACAACATATACCCGTAGGTGCGAATTTACTTCGCGCTCATGTAACTTATCTATCAATACGGGGTTTAAAACCTTAAATAAATTTAAAGCAGATCTTTTAACGCCTTAGCCGGTTTAAAAACCGCTTTATTAGCGCCTTCTATTTCAATTGCTGCGCCTGTTTGCGGGTTACGCCCAGCGCGCGCTGGGTAATAACTTAGTGCAAACGTACCAAAGCCATTAATTTGAACCTGATCGCCCTCAGAAAGCGATTTAGTAATTACTTTTTGCAAGCTTGAAAGCGCCGCTTGAGAATCTTTTTTTGTTAATTCACTTTTGTGTGCAATGGCAGCAACGAGTTCTGCTTTATTCATTTTAGGCTCCTAAATACACGCCAAATCAGTGTTGGTTAAGCGTGGGAATATGATGATATAAAAAATACCAAACCAAATTGGCAATAAAGCCACGCAGGCTAAGGGTTACAGGGCAACAAGTCAACCTTGTAGTTGCTAAGCTTTATGTGGTAAAAAGCCTTTGACTCTTTTTTGTATAATTTAGGTAGTATATGCACGCATTAATTGAATACATTCCACTCATACTGTTTTTTGCAGTTTTCAAGCTAGTCGATATTTACTGGGCTACCGGTTTATTAATGGCCACTACGCTCATTCAAGTTGCTTATAGCTACTTTAAACATGGAACTGTGCCAACTCGTCAGTGGATATTTTTTGGCATTGCTGCTGTGTTTGGTACGTTAACGCTGGTACTTCATGATGAGCAATACATAAAATGGAAAGCAACACTCATATACGCAGGTTTAAGCTTAACGTTACTTGTTAGCCGTTATGTACTTAAGAAAAATCTCGTTAAAAAAGCGCTTAGCTCAATCCTCGAAAATGCTAATGATACAAAGCAAGCTATTGTTGTTCCAGAGCCGTTATGGGATAAGCTTAATTTAATGTGGGTTGTAATTACTGCTGGCATCGCAGCACTAAACATTTATATTGCATATAATTTTTCGCTCGACTTTTGGGTTAACTTTAAAGTGTTTGGTTTAATGGGTATTACCTTTGTGAGTATTTTTGCCACTATTATTGCCTTGTACAAATACCTCCCTAGTGAAGAAGAACCAGCAAAGTAAGCCCCCTCGTCATAAAAATGTCGTCTTAGCTTGATAGCTTATTAAAAAAACAAGTTGAGACGACCTTGAACGCCAATCAATATCGCTGGTTTGAATTTACCCTCATTTTTGTGTTACTACCCTTGTTGGGTTTTGTATTACGCGAGTATTTAGCTAACTGGCTTATTCCTGCGCTTATTATTTTAATGAGCGTGTGTTGTATGTTGCTACTGGGCGATCCGCATTTTAAACGTTTTAGGCTTACAAGCCTTGGGCAATTTTCTGCTGTTAAAAAACGTGTGTTTAGCTTCTTTTTTTTAGGTGCACTGTTCTCAGGTATGTTTTACGGGATTATTCATCAGGGAAACTGGTTTACCCTTCCCCGCAACTCGTTTAATGATTGGCTTTTACTGTTGCTACTCTACCCAATACTGTCGGTTATTCCTCAAGAGTTAATATTCAGAACATATTTTTTTCATCGTTATAAGCGCATCATGCCCAAAAAAGCAGTCCGTATTCTAGTTAGTGCGAGTGTATTTGCGTTGGCGCATATTGTGTATGCAAATTGGATTGCAGTAGGTTTGGCATTTTTAGGCGGACTACTGTTTGCTTATACCTATGCACAAAGCCGCTCAACCGTCGTGTGTGTTATTGAGCATAGCTTATGGGGGCTTTGGATGTTTACCCTTGGAATTGGCAACTACCTCGATTCAGGCGCTATGAGTTAGTGCTGTTTTCTTATCGGTTTTGACAATAAAGAAAGCGCATAAGCATTTTGATGCTGCAAATTAATCATAATACTTATGCGATTGCTGTACGATAGTTATTAATTAAGAACTACTGAGGAACTCTTACAACCCCCTCCATTAATACGCGCGCACTGCGGCTCATACTCGCTTTGGTAACTTGCCAATCACCATTTATATTTTTAGCCTCAGCACCTACTTTTAGCGTACCTGATGGGTGACCAAAGTTAACTTCACTCAATGCGCCGCCACCAGCAGCTATATTTACGAGTGTGCCTTCAATTGCTGCAGCAGTGCCAATAGCAACCGCAGCTGTGCCCATCATGGCATGGTGCAATTTACCCATCGACATAGCGCGTACTAATAAGTTGATATTTGCAGCTTCAATAATTTTACCGCTAGATGCTTTGTAATCTAAAGGAGCGGCAACAAACGCAACCTTTGGCGTATGTTGGCGAGCTTGCGCTTCACTAATGTTAGTAATTAAGCCCATTTTAACAGCGCCGTGAGCACGAATGGTTTCGAGCTTTTCAAGTGCATCAACATCATTATTTATATCGTCTTGCAGCTCTATGCCGGTATAGCCAATATCAGCGGCGTTAATAAATACAGTAGGAATACCTGCGTTTATCATTGTTGCTTTTAAAGTACCAACACCCGGTACTTTTAAGTCATCAACTATGTTACCGGTTGGAAATAACGCGCCATCGCCATCAGCGGGGTCTATAAATTCAAGTTTTACTTCAGCTGCTGCAAAGGTAACGCCATCGAGCTTAAAGTCGCCGGTTTCTTGCACTTCGCCATTGGTCATAGGGACATGCACTAATATGCTTTTTTTAATATTAGCCTGCCACACACGCACAATAGCAACACCGTTATTAGGTAATCTGCTTTTATCGACCAAACCATTACTAATGGCAAAAGCACCCACTGCTGACGTTAAATTACCGCAGTTACCGCTCCAATCCACAAACGGTTTATCTATCGCAACTTGACCAAACAAGTAATCCACATCGTGATCAGTTTGCTCACTTTTACTTAAAATCACTGTTTTACTGGTACTTGATGTAGCACCGCCCATGCCATCCGTTTGCTTAGCATACGGATCGGGGCTGCCAATAACACGCAGTAATAAATTATCCCGCGCCTCGCCTGCTACTTGAGCAGGCTTTGGCAAGTCAGTTAAATTAAAAAATACACCTTTACTGGTGCCGCCACGCATATAGGTTGCAGGCACTTTAATTTGCGGTTTAAACATAATGCTTGCCCTTATGCAGATTGTGTTGCTTCTAAAAAGTCTTGTGCAAAGCGCTGTAACACACCACCAGCTGCGTAAATAGAAAGTTCTTCTTGGGTATCGATACGGCACTTCATAGGCACAGTG
Organism: Pseudoalteromonas sp. 5Ae-yellow; assembly: GCF_014077565.1. Taxonomy (NCBI): domain Bacteria; kingdom Pseudomonadati; phylum Pseudomonadota; class Gammaproteobacteria; order Alteromonadales; family Pseudoalteromonadaceae; genus Pseudoalteromonas; species Pseudoalteromonas sp. 5Ae-yellow. The sequence goes on along the minus strand of NZ_JACGWD010000005.1, from coordinate 86,108 downwards.
AGTACTTCACCATCTTTACGAGTAATACTTAAATTAACGGTGGCACCTGGTTTTAAATCGCCTGCTACATCGTACGTTTCACTGCCATCCAGCTTTAACGTGTTACGGGTTGTGCCCGCTTTAAACTCAAGCGGTAAAACACCCATACCAATTAGGTTAGTACGATGAATACGCTCAAAGCCTTCTGCAGCTATTACTTCAACGCCAGCAAGCCTTACACCTTTTGCTGCCCAATCGCGCGACGAACCTTGCCCGTAATCGGCACCAGCTACAATAATAAGTGGTTGTTTACGCTCCATGTAGGCTTCGATTGCTTCCCACATACGGGTATTAGTGCCTTGTGGCTCTAGGCGTGCGTACGAGCCTTGCTTAACCTCGCCGTTTTCATCAAGCACCATTTCATTAAGTAGTTTTGGATTAGCAAATGTTGCGCGCTGCGCTGTTAAATGATCGCCCCGGTGCGTTGCGTACGAGTTGTAGTCTTCCTCTGGGACGTTCATTTTGGTCAGGTATTCACCAGCAGCACTACTTGCCATAATTGCGTTTGATGGCGATAAATGATCGGTTGTAATGTTATCGCCAAGAACTGCAAGCGCACGCATACCGGTCATTGTGCGCTCACCCGCAAGTGCACCTTCCCAATAAGGAGGGCGACGAATGTACGTACTTTCTGGGCGCCAGTCGTAAAGTGGATCGTTATCTTCACCGTAATCTACGGTTAAATTAAACATCGGCTCGTATACTTTTCTAAACTGCTCTGGCTTAACGCTTTGCTTAATTACTGCATCAATCTCTTCATCTGACGGCCATAAATCTTTAAGCGTAATATCGTTGCCTTGTTGATCTTGCCCTAGTATCCCTTTTTCAATATCAAAGCGAATAGTACCTGCAATAGCGTACGCAACAACTAAAGGAGGTGACGCTAAAAATGCTTGTTTAGCATAAGGATGAATACGCCCATCAAAGTTACGATTACCCGAAAGCACCGCGGTAGTGTATAAATCGCGATCGATCACTTCTTTTTGAATAACAGGGTCAAGGGCACCGCTCATACCGTTACACGTTGTACACGCAAAACCAACAATACCAAAGCCAAGTTGCTCAAGCTCTGTTAGTAGGTTTGCATCTTCAAGGTATGATTGCACTGCTTTTGAGCCCGGTGCTAATGAGGTTTTAACCCAAGGTTTGCGCATTAAACCCTTAGCATTTGCGTTACGGGCAAGGAGTGCTGCAGCAATTACATTGCGTGGATTACTAGTATTAGTACAACTAGTAATAGCGGCAATAATACATGCGCCGTCTGGCATTAAGCCTTCTTCATTTTCAACAACGCCCGAAATACCTTCTTTAGCTAAATCGCTTGTCGATACACGGCGGTGCGGATTAGATGGACCGGCAATATTGCGCCCCACGCTTGATAAATCAAACTTAAGTACACGTTCGTATTTTGCGGTTTTTAAGCTATCGCTCCAAAGGCCTGCTGTTTTTGCGTAGTTTTCAACAAGGGCAATTTGTTCTTCTTCACGCCCTGTTAAACGCAAATAATCTATTGTTTTATCGTCGATATAAAACATGGCTGCAGTTGCGCCAAATTCAGGTGTCATGTTTGAAATGGTTGCTCTGTCGCCAAGTGTAAGCGCGTCTGCACCTTCACCGTAAAACTCTAAATAAGTAGATACAACACGTTGCTCACGTAAAAATTCAGTAATGGCTAGTACAATATCGGTTGCGGTAATACCTGGTTGGCGCTTGCCTGTTAGCTCAACACCAACAATATCAGGCAAGCGAATATAAGAAGCACGGCCAAGCATAACGCTTTCAGCTTCAAGCCCACCTACACCCACGGCAATAACACCCAGCGCATCAACATGAGGCGTGTGGCTGTCGGTGCCAACTAGTGTATCTGGAAATGCAATGCCATCTCGGTTTTGAATAACCGGCGACATTTTTTCAAGATTAATTTGATGCATAATGCCGTTACCCGGTGGGATAACGTCAATATTTTTAAACGCAGTTTTTGTCCAGTTTATAAAATGAAAACGGTCATCATTTCGTCTGTCTTCGATGGCGCGGTTTTTTTCAAATGCGTCAGGATCAAAACCGGCATGCTCTACCGCTAGTGAATGATCCACTATTAACTGCGTAGGTACTACCGGATTCACTTTAGCCGGATCGCCGCCTTTTGCTGCAATTGCATCACGCAAACCTGCTAAATCAACAAGCGCTGTTTGCCCTAAAATATCGTGGCACACTACCCGCGCCGGATACCACGGAAAATCTAAATCTTGCTTGCGCTCAATTAGCTGATTCAGTGCATCGGTTAACATGGCAGGGTCGCATCGGCGTACTAGGTTTTCGGCAAATACACGCGATGTATAAGGTAGTGTGGCGTATGCACCTGGCTTAATTGCATCTACGGCTTTTTGCGTATCGTAATAGTCGACGTTTGAGCCAGGTAAAGGTTTACGGTATTGGGTGTTATTAATTATGGTCATGGTAAGGGTTCGCTAATTTGGTGACGGTGTTTGCTCACAGCTAGCGTGTTTAATAAAAAGTTTGAGAAAAACTACTCGCTAATGGCTATGTGCAATAAAAAAGTGAGCACATGCGTGCTCACCCATTTTTTTAACGTGACTCTATTGGTGTGTAACTGCGTGCGTCAGGCCCTGTGTAATCGGCACTTGGGCGAATAATACGGTTGTTAGCGCGCTGCTCTTTTACATGTGCTGTCCAGCCCGTAACACGGCTCATTACAAATATTGGCGTAAATAATTTAGTTGGAATATCCATAAAGTGATAAGCAGACGCATGGAAAAAATCGGCATTACAAAACAGTTTTTTCTCGCGCCACATAATTTCTTCACAACGAACAGACACAGGGTAAAGTACGGTATCGCCCACCTCTGCCGCTAGTTTTTCAGACCACTTTTTAATAATTACATTACGCGGATCAGACTCGCGATAAATCGCGTGACCAAAGCCCATAATTTTGTCTTTACGTTCAAGCATGCCCATAATTTCTTTCTCAGCATGTTCAGCGCTTGTAAAGCCTTGAATCATATCCATTGCCGCTTCGTTAGCACCACCATGTAATGGACCACGTAGCGTACCAATCGCACCAGTTACGCAAGAATGAATATCAGAAAGCGTTGATGCACACACACGACCCGCAAATGTAGAAGCATTAAACTCATGCTCTGCGTATAAAATTAGTGATACGTTCATCACTTGTGCAAATAACTCGCTAGGTGCTTTGTCGTGTAACAGCGTTAAAAAATGTGCGCCAACTGAGTCGTCATCTGTTTGTGTTTCAATGCGAACGCCATCGTGTGTAAAGCGGTACCAGTAACAAATAATACTTGGGAACACAGCAACCATACGGTCGATTGCATCATTGGCTTGGCTAAAATCAAGCTCCATTTCAAGGTTACCCAACATTGAGCAACCCGTGCGCATTACATCCATTGGATGCGCATCTTTAGGAATATTTTCAAGCACAGTTTTAAGCGCATCTGGTAAGCCGCGTAAGCTTTTAAGTTTAGCTTTATAATCAGCCAATTCGCTAGTTGTTGGTAACTCACCGCGTGAAAGTAAAAAAGACACTTCTTCAAACTGCGCTTTTTCGGCAAGTTCGCTAATATCGTAACCACAATACGTTAAACCAGAACCACTTTGTCCAACAGTACACAATGCTGTTTGACCAGCCACTTGTCCGCGTAAACCCGCGCCGCCTAATGCTTTATCTACCATGATCTTCTCCTATCTTAAATTTGTGTGTGATATCTATTTTAATAATTATTATTTGTCAGATTTTGATGAAAAAAGGGTGTCGAGTGTGTTCTCGTACGTGTGGTAATCTAAAAAGTCGTAAAGCTCAGAACGCGTTTGCATATTTTCGATTTGGCTTTGTTGCGAGCCTTCATTTAAAATTGCTGAATACACGTTTAATGCTGCTTTGTTCATGGCTCTAAATGCACTTAGTGGGTAAAGCACCATTTCAACGCCTACATCGCTTAACTGCTCTTTAGTGTAAATAGGTGTTTGGCCAAACTCAGTAATGTTTGCCAAAATTGGAACGTTAATCGCTTTTGCAAATGCTTGGTAATCAGCAAGGTCGTGCACGGCTTCTGCAAAAATAGCGTCAGCACCGGCTTCAACACAGGCAGCTGCACGGTCTATCGCGGCGTTTAAACCTTCTTTTTGAAATGCATCGGTACGCGCCATAATATAAAAATCGCTATCGGTTTTTGCATCAACCGCCGCTTTAATGCGGTCAACCATTTCACCTTGGCTTACAATTTCTTTATTAGGGCGATGACCACAGCGCTTTTGCGCTACTTGGTCTTCTATATGAAAACCCGCCGCACCGGCTTTAGTCATTTCTTTTACTGTGCGTGCAATGTTAAACGCCCCACCCCAACCGGTATCGGCATCAACAAGTAGTGGTAAATCGCTCGCACCCGTAATACGACGAATATCTTCAAGCACGTTATCAAGGCTTGTCATACCCAAATCAGGCATACCAAACGAGGCGTTTGCAACACCGGCACCTGAGAGGTAAATAGCTTGGTGACCCATTTTTTCAGCCATCATCGCTGTGTAGGCGTTAATAGTACCTACTACTTGTAACGGGCGGTTATTGGTAATAGCGTGTTTAAATTTTAATCCTGCTGACATTACTTTCTCCTCACTTTGAACGGTTGCTACGTGGAGTAACTTATAGTTTTAATCTGTAATTATGACTGTTTAACTGCTCTACTTAACTTTTAGCCGTTAATAAATCAAATTTGGTTTGAATATTTGCTTGCGATGCACTTATATGGCGCTTCATGAGCATTTCGGCCAGTTCGCCATCGTGGTTTTCAATCGCGTTAATAATAGCTAAATGCTCATCAAACGCTTTTGATACACGCGGCCCCACCATGCCCATTTGTACACGGTACATGCGTATTAATTGATAGAGCTCATTACACAGTAAATGAATTAAATGCGCGTTTTTACTGCCTTGAATAATACGATAATGAAAATCTAAATCGCCGGCTTCTTGATAATAAGACTCGCCCTCTTTAACACGTTGTGTTTGTAGGTGCTGATTAAGTAATTGCTTTAAGCCTTTTACTTCCTCGGGTTCCATATTGTCGGCAGCAAGCCTACATGCCAAACCTTCAAGTGAGCTGCGAACTTGATAAACTTCAATCAAGCGTTCAGCGGTAAGGGCAACTACTCGGCAACCTACGTTCGCTTTACGCTCAACAAGGTAGCAACTTTCTAGGCGATTTAACGCCTCTCTAAGCGTTGCACGGCTTACACCATAACGTTTGGCAAGCTCAGGCTCTGATATTTTACTGCCTTGAACTATGCTGCCCTCAACAATCTCACGGCGCATATCTACAAATACTTGATCTGATGCGGTAGTTATAGGCGCTTCGTTTAAAAATGTGTGTGTCATAAGTTATTTTTTAGATTGTCGACAATTAATGTGGTTACTATGGCCTTATTAAAAAATCATGTCAACCCTTAAACCTATCAAAATGGCTAAAAAACACGCTCATTGTCGACACTATTAACCTAAAGTCGCATAAAAATGGTTTTAAAATAGACTAAAGCAGTGAAGTGTCGACAGCGTAATAAATCAGATGTTACGCTTTTTAGCGCTGAAAACACCTCGCATAAATGCTATTATCGCGCTTTATTTTTATAGTATGAGCTAACGCGTGAACGCCAACACTTTTATTCCTGAGCACTTTATTGATGACGTAAAAACCTATTTACCAGCGCATCTAAACTTAGATGACTTTTTAAATGCGTGTCGCAGGCCACTCAGAAAATCTATCCGCGTTAATACATTAAAAATTACCATTGAAGAATTTGTAGAACGTGCAACTAAAAAAAATTGGCTACTAACCCCAATCCCATGGTGCAGTGAAGGCTTTTGGTTAGAGCGCCCAAGCGATGAAGAGCAAAACCTAGCCCTTGGTAATACCGACTTACATCTAAGCGGGGCTATGTACGTACAAGAAGCAAGTTCAATGCTGCCGCCTATCGCCTTAAAGCAAAGTATTAAACTCGCAGACTCTCAAAATAACACCGTGCTTGATATGGCATCTGCGCCAGGTTCTAAAACATCGCAACTTGCTGCACTTATGAATAACCAAGGTGTATTAGTTGCTAACGAGCTTTCGTCTTCACGTTTAAAAGTACTTAGCGCCACGCTTAAACGCATGGGTGTTGGTAACTGTGCGCTCTCTCACTTTGATGGCGTTATATTTGGCAACTATATGTTTGAATGCTTTGATAGCATATTACTAGACGCGCCCTGTTCTGGCGAAGGCACAGTACGTAAAGACGCCGACGCTCTTAAAAATTGGTCAATAGAATCAAACATACAAATTGCTCAAGTACAAAAAGACTTAATTAAAAGCGCATTTTACGCATTAAAGCCAGGTGGCACGTTAGTGTATTCAACCTGCACACTTACCCCGCTCGAAAACCAACAAGTATGCGATTATTTACTCAGTGAGTTTGGTGACTACATAGCACCGCAATCCCTAAATGACTTATTTGAAGGTGCAAATAAAGCCACCACAAGCGAAGGCTATTTACATGTATGGCCGCAAACATTCGATAGCGAAGGCTTTTTTATTGCTAAATTTAAAAAGCACGCTAGTTGCGATAACCCAAATCAAACTGTTAAAAAAGGCGCATTCCCGTTTAACGAGTTTGATAAAAAGCAAAGTACCGCATTTATGCAATCGCTTAAGAAACACTTTGGGATAACTACCTTGCCAGGCAATTTAATGCAACGCGACAAAGAGCTGTGGTTATTTCCTGAAGGGTTTGAAGCCGTACAAAACAAAATTAAATATGCACGTTTAGGTATTCAAATTGGCATTATTCATAAAAACGGCGTGAGGCTAACGCACGAGTTTGCAACCGTATTTGGCAATGAGTGTAAAACGAATATTTACGCGTTAAATAACGATCAAGCAAATGATTATTTCCAAGGTAAAGATATACGCTTAAGTGAAGTAACCCAAACAATCGGTGAAGTGGTATTAACATTGTGTGGTTGTCCTATTGGGCTCGGAAAATGGCAAAAAAATAAGATTAAAAATTCTCTACCACGTGATTTAGTACAAAATACGCAGTTAATAAGTTGGGGTTAAACTAAAGTATAGAATATGCATAATTAATCTAATCCTTTATTGCCAAATGTAACTAAGTGGCAAAATTAGTTATGCTTTTTTAGGTGGTTTTACTACACTTTTAAATACTTTCTTCTTCTCCCTAAAGAACCAAGAAAGTGTTTTAGTTAACGCTAGACTCAATTTAGAGTCACTTTTTAGCCCAAAGATTTTTATAAGTTTTTGGGCATTTTTATTTACAGCCTCTTTTATAATAAACAATACGACTTCTTACTTTCTCAAACGCTTTACCAAGCGTGCAAATTTACGGTTAACTCGTAGATGAGCGACTTACTGTTCTTCTAAATCAAACTCAGTTAAATGACCATCACCATGTATAAGTTGATAGCGGGCTAAATTTCCTTGCTCTAGTGTTATTAAACTAATAGCTGAGTCACTTACTAAGTATTTTTGCCCTTCACCTATGGTTTGGTGCTTATCTACTTCCATATGCCAACGTTTGGTAAAAAAGTTTAAGGGGCTTTTTGGGCCGTATAAAATTGAGTCGAGCTTATCGAGTATGTTTATTAACTTACGCGGGAACTCGTTTTTAATACCACTGGCGGTAAGTTGCCAAATTCGATTGGGATGATCGCCAAAACGCTTTTGCACCGAAAAGCAAAATGAGTAATGCACGTCTCCCGATAAAATAAGCGTTTCGTTTGGGGTGTCGGTTCGTCTAAAAGTATCGAGTAGCTTTTTGGCTGAGCCTTCGTGTGCCATCCAGTTTTCTACGTCAACCATGAGTGGTTGGCCACATATATTAAACATGGCTTGAATGGCTTCTATCGATTTAACACCAAATACAGGGGCTGGCGATAAAATAATAACCTGGTCGTGGCTTAATAGGCTTTCCTCAAGCTCTGTGAGGCGTTCCCAATCAAGTAGCCCTGAAGGCTCATTAAAGTTTTGCTCATTTCGCCAGCGGTGCGTGCGCGTATCTAGCACCACTACTTTGGGTATTGTAGTAAGTTCGTAATGCCAAAAGCTAAAATCGTTTAGTGGTTTATCAAATACTTTAAACTGCCATAAATTATTAGCAGTACGGCTTTGCTTAAAAGGTGTTAGCAACTCGCCTGTTTTATTTAGTGCATCGTTCCCCATTCCTTGGAATAGCCAATAACTAATTAAACCGTTATTAATGATTCGTTTACTACTTGGGTTTTCATTTATAGCTTGCTCCCACCCAGCGGTGAGGTTCCAATCATCGGTTACATCGTGATCGTCAAACATCATTAATGTAGATACATTGGCAAACAACCGCTCTACTTCACTCAAGCCTTTTGCATAATCAATCAATGCTATTTTTTCAGCGTTAAAAATAGTTTTGTTTTGCTCGCTTTGACCTAAATACGTTGTGTTTTGTATATCGACGCATTGCCAAGCAGCAGCACTAAAATTTAATAAATAAAGTGCTATATATTCTTCAAAGTGGATAAGGTGGTTATACGCTTTTACACTTGAAAAGTGAGGTTCGTCTTTTTTTAGCCAGTAACCAACACCTAACTTTGAGCGTTTTTGCCACGGCGTTTTTGGTAAGAACAAATGGCGATTATAAAGTTGCTCATTTATATCGTCGGGTAGCTCAATGGCAAGTGGTTGCTCTTTATAAATACCTAAGGCTTTGATTAACTGATGAACTGCTAATAACATGGGACCAGCTACGTCGTCGGCATAAACCTGATCACCACTGAGTAATAGCAATTGCGCGCCTTGATTATTATTATCACGCTGAGTATTTTGCCAATGGCTTGCAGACACTAAGCTGTCTTTTGCTGGATGATGTGCATTACGGCACGAGCCATGCAAAATATCACTGAGTTTATTGGGAATTACAAATGCAGGCGTTGTTTGATTGCTATAGCACCACGGCGATAAATCGATTGCTGTATCGTCAATTATGAGTTCATAGCTTAATAAGCTATCTACAGGAAGTTTATTATCTACTGGCTTTATAATCACGAAATGCAGGTACAAATGTTCCCCTAAAGAAACAGTGTGTTGATCGCTATAACATTCGTAATTTATAAGTGTTATTTGGCAGTTTGCAGGCTTGGAGGTAGCAAACTGAATGCAGACTCCAGTTTGCTCTGCACGGCGCACCATTGGCCCCATTAGTAAAATAGGAAGGTTTGCCGTGTGAGTAATCATGTATTTAGCCTTTAGCTGCTAATTTAAATAAAGAATAAAAGTTCTCGGTAGTCGCTTTAGCAAGTTCATTAAAGCTAATGCCTTTAAGTTCGCTAATGTAATAAGCAACATCTTCTACGTACGCTGGCTGATTTGTTTGCCCACGATGCGGTACCGGCGCTAAATAAGGCGAGTCGGTTTCTATTAATAATCTATCTAGCGGTATTTGTTTTACTACTTCTTTTAATTCAATAGCATTTTTAAAGGTAACAATACCCGATATAGAAATATAAAAGCCCATGTCTATGGCTTTTTTTGCCATATCCCAGTCTTCAGTAAAGCAATGCAGTACGCCACCGCAGTTTTCGGCTTTGTGCTCACGCATTAAGTTAATCGTGTCGGCGCGGGCATCACGAGTATGAATAATTAACGGCTTTTGTAATTCGTTAGCCACTTCAATATGCCCAACAAAGCTTGCTTGCTGCACTGCATGAGTATCTTTTGAATAGTAGTAATCAAGACCCGTTTCGCCAATGGCAACAACTTTTTCGTGTGAGGCTAAGTCGGTTAGTTGCTGTTTATTAAGGGCGTCTTTTTGATCAAGTGGATGTACACCGCATGAGGCTGATACATCGTCGTAATGCTTAATTTTATCAAGCATGCTTGGAAACTGATCAAGCGTTACACTTACACATAAAAAATGCTCTATTTGCTTTGCACGCGCTTTATCAAGAACTTGGTCAAGGTTTAAGTCTAATTTATCAAAATCAAGACGGTCTAAATGGCAATGAGAATCTACAATCACTATAAGGCCTGTATTATGTTCAGGGTTTAAATTTGTCCTTTTAATTTATTATGTTAGCAATTAAAAGAACCCAATATAGGGCGCGTTAATCTCAATGAAAAACCGACCCTATAACTACATGGTATATGTTTGATCGCCTGAGTTTAACATAGTCCCAAGGAGCTTTTCGATTTTAGCGTTTAGGTTTGTTTTATCGTCTAAAAAGCTAATACCAATACCTGGAGGGTTAGAGCTTTGTGCTCCTTGTGGCGTGATCCACGACACTTTACCTGTTACTACATCATCTTCTAAGGCATCGGGCAAGGTAACTCTAAGCGCTAATGAATGCCCTGCTTCGTAACGCATATTAGTACGTACAAATAAGCCACCTTTTTTTAAGTAAGGCATATAACAACGGTATAACTCGTCTAAATCGTCTATGTCTACTAGTAGTTCTTGCATGATTAATCCTTTTAAGAATTTCGCAATGTGTATGCTAACCGTGATACAGCAAGCGGTAAATTAAGGCCAAGTATTTGTGTGTTATTTTGTAAAAACTCGCCTAATGCATTTTGCGCACTTTGATAAGCGTCAAAACTCATGCCTTGCAGTAATTGCTGCTTTAGTTGCACGCTTAAAAACAAAGTAAATATACGAACAAGTTCAGGCTGTTTATTTATTATATCGACTAACGCTTTGAAATTATGGCTTTGTTTAAACTCAGTTGCAAACTTATACAGTGTATCAATATTTTTTAGCTGGTCTTGCTGTTGCCAATGCTTTACTTGCAGCGGTTGGTTATAAAAAAGTGCTAACCAACTATAGTTAGGAATGTCTAATGTCTCTAGCCATTGCTGAGCAAGTGCTGTATTAGTTATTTTTACATCACTTTTAGCGCATCGACTTAAAATAGTTGCAGGGAGCTGCTCTGGTTGGCTTGTGGTTAATATTAAAAAGCGGCTATTAGTTGGCTCCTCTAGTGTTTTTAATAATGCGTTAGCTGCTGCTGTGGTCATTTTTTCGCAATTTTCGATTATCGCGACTTTATTGCCATTTTGCGCTGCTGAGTGATTCATAAAATCACTAATGCCACGAATATCATCTACACCAATACTTTGCCCATCAACTTGCGTTAAACGTTTGTCAGGGTGAGTGCCAGCAAGGTTAAGTAAACAGCTTTTACACTGTCCGCAAGGTTTTAGCATACTGTTTTGCGCAGCTACCTGCGTAGCTATATTTTGGCATAACAAAGCATTCCCAAGCTCATCACTTAACTCAAACTTACCTACGCCAACAGGCCCACAAAATAATTGCGCATGATGAAAACGCTCTGCGCGATAACTTTTCGCTAAACGTGCTTGAGTATCATGTAGCCAAGGCAGTGGCATATTATTTTAGGCCTTCAAAAAATGAATGCAGTACATTGGTAATATCGCGATGTACTTTATCAATACTTTGGTTTGCATCAACTGTTTTAATTGTGTTGTCGTCATTAGCAAGTTCAACATAACGCATACGTGTACGCTGAAAAAACTCAATGGCTTCTTGTTCAATACGGTCAAGCTCGCCACGTCCTTTTGCACGTTCAAGGCCTATCACTGGGTCAATATCAAGGTAAATAGTTAAATCTGGCTTTAAGCCTTTTAACACCATTGACGAAAGTGAAGCTAATGTATTTGAGCTAATACCACGCCCGCCACCTTGATACGCCTGAGACGATAAATCATGACGATCGGCAAGTACCCATTGGCCTTTATCAAGCGCTGGGGTAATAACATTGTGCATTAGCTGCGAGCGAGCTGCGTACATAATAAGCAACTCGGTTTCAAAGGCAATTTCTTCTTCGTGCTCTGCTTTTACAAGCGTACGAAGCGATTCAGCCAGTGGCGTGCCGCCAGGTTCGCGGACATTAATGAAGTCTATTTTTTGTTTGTTTAAAAAGTCTTGGCATAACGAAATAGCGGTTGATTTACCTGCGCCTTCTAGCCCTTCTATTACTATAAATTTTGATTTCATAAAAACTTAATTCTTTTTATTTAATATATACGTTTTAACTGCCGCGTTATGCTGCTTTAACGTGGTTGAAAATTGGTGGCTACCATCGCCTTTTGATACAAAGTAAACGTATTCACTTTGCGGCGGATTAACTGCAGCTAAAATAGCGGCTTTAGATGGCATAGCAATCGGTGTTGGCGGTAAGCCATTAATACGATACGTATTGTAAGGCGTATAATCGCGTAAATCTTTGTATTTAATATCGCCATCAAAATCGGCGCCTAATCCGTATATTACGGTTGGATCGGTCTGTAGGCGCATATTGGTGTTTAATCGATTAACAAATGCTGATGCGATTAACGGACGCTCGCTGGCAAGGCCTGTTTCTTTTTCAATGATTGAAGCCATTATAAGTGCTTCGTATGCTGTTTTGTAGGGCAAATTAACAGCGCGCTGCTGCCAAGCGTAGTCTAACGTTTGCTGCATTTTTTGCGCTGCACGTTTTAATAAACTGCTCGCAGTATCGTTATTATGGTAATGGTAAGTGTCGGGGAATAACCAGCCCTCTAGGTGCGTATTATTACCCAGTATTTGTGTACTTAGTTCATCAGTTTTTAAATCGTTTTGTAACTTATCGGCTTTATTAATAGCACTTAGTACTTCACGTAAGTTTTGCCCTTCAATTATTGTAAAACTAAAATTGATTTGCTGGCCTTGGTTAATTTTTTTTACGTTATTAATAACGCTATCGGCCGTTAGCTCGTAAAGCCCCGCTTTTAAGTCGGTAAGTGTGGGATCTAATTTTGCAATGACTTGATAACGCCAGCAGCCTTCCACCCAGTTATTAGCTTGCCACTGCTGACATAACTTATTAAAGCCAGTGCCATGCTTAACTTCAAATTGTGTGTTTTGCGCTACCTTTAACGGGCTATTTATTGTTGCTTGTAATTGCTGGTAACCAATAGCAGTGGTTATAACAGCTAAAAAAAGTACCGATAAAATAACTTTTAACACTCAGCCTCCTTGGCTAATAATTTAGTTAATAATGCGTGGCTGTCATCTGTATTAAATACCTGTTGCTCAATACTTTTAACAGGTACTGCTCCCATTAAGCTATTACACACAAATACGGCGTCTGCTTGGGTTAAATCTTCTACTTTCACGCGTTTAAATTCAACAGGCAATTTATCACATAACGATTGTAGATAAACGCCCTTTATTCCGCACTCATCAAGCAATGGCGTAAACACACACTTATTTTTAATCGCAAAAATATTAGCTGCTGAAGCTTCAATTACATTGTTATTGTAATCAAGCACTAACACATCATCGCAGTTTTGCGTTTGCATCGCTTTTTTAATTAGCACTTGTTCAAGTCGATTTAATGTTTTAAGGCCCGCTAAATAAGGCTGTGCCGCTAATTTAATCGGGCTTATTTCGAGAGTTACACCCTTTTTAGTAAGCGCTTCGTAATTACTAGGGTAGTCCAACACGCTCAATAAAATAGTAACATTACACTCACTTGGCAGCCCATAACCACGCCCGCCTTCGCCTCGCGTTACAAGTATTTTAAGCACGTTTAGTGGTGCAGCGTTTATATGCAAAGCAATTCGATTTTCAAGGCTATTAAAGTCTAACTCAGGAAAACCCAAGCGCTGTGCGCATTCAATCAAACGCGCTTTATGATGAGCCCAATACTGTACTTGCCCATCAACAACCTTAGCGGTTGTAAAAAAGCCATCACCGTAATTTAAGCCCCTGTCACGCGTGCTTAAAGTGCTGTTTTGATCTACTGCTATTATTGTTTGCATTTTGTTTGGCATATAAAAAAAGCCCAGTTAAACAACTGAGCTCTTATAATTTGATTCGTTGTTAAAAAAGATTATACCTTTTTAAATAGCAACGAGCCATTAGTACCACCAAAACCGAACGAGTTACACAGTGCAAAGTCTAACTTTGCATCACGTGCAGTGTGAGCAATATAATCTAAGTCACACCCTTCGTCTGGGTTATCAAGGTTGATAGTTGGCGACACTTTTTGATCTGTCAGTGATAAAATCGAAATAATCGATTCAACTGAACCTGCAGCACCTAACAAGTGACCCATCATCGATTTAGACGAGCCTACCATTACATCTTTAGCTGCATTACCAAAAATAGACTTAACAGCGGCAGTTTCTGCTTTATCGCCTGCATTTGTAGATGTTCCGTGTGCGTTAATGTAACCAATTTGCTCAGCGTTTACTTGCGCATCGTTTAGTGCGTTTTGCATTGCAAGTGCAGCGCCCGCACCATCTTCTGGTGGTGAAGTCATGTGGTACGCATCGCCACTCATACCAAAGCCTACTAGCTCAGCATAAATTTTAGCGCCACGTGCTTTAGCATGTTCGTACTCTTCAACTACAACAACACCAGCGCCGTCAGAAAGCACAAAGCCATCGCGGTCTTTATCCCAAGGGCGAGAAGCCGCTTGTGGATCGTCATTGCGGGTTGAAAGTGCACGCGCAGCATTAAAGCCACCCATACCAATTGGGGTACACGCTTTTTCTGCACCGCCAGCAACCATTGCATCTGCATCACCGTAGGCAATCATGCGGGCTGCATGGCCAATATTATGCAAGCCAGTAGTACAGGCAGTTACAATTGAAATATTTGGACCACGAAGTCCATGCATCATTGATAAATGACCTGAGATCATATTAATAATGGTAGACGGCACATAAAATGGCGATAACTTGCGCGGACCACTATTTAATAGCTTAATGTGGTTTTCTTCAATTAACGTAAGCCCACCAATACCTGAACCTACAGCTACACCAATGCGTGCTGCGTTTTGCTCAGTGATTTCAAGGCCTGAATCTTTAAAGGCTTGAACACCCGCTGCAATGCCGTACTGAATAAACAAGTCCATTTTTTTAGTATCTTTCGCTGACATGTATGCAGTTGCATCAAAATCATTTATTAAACCAGCGAATTTAGTACCAAATTTTGATGTATCAAAGTGCGTTATTGTTTGAATGCCACTTTTACCATCTAATAAGCCTTGCCAGGTTGATTGAACATCATTACCTAGCGGCGTCAACATTCCTAAGCCAGTTACGACGACTCGACGTTTAGCCACGGTTTGCCTCCAATAAGGGATATTTTACAAGGGGATGATCATACCCAAGCTACCTCAAAGTGCTAGTCCCAAAATAGATTAAAAACGCATAACACAATCAAAATTAATTTTTAGCTAAAATTGAGCATAGAGATTTAAGTTTTGAATCACGAACTTTGAGGTGGTTTGGATATAAAAAATTAAAGGCAGCGGATGCTGCCTTTAACGTGCGATTAATTACTCAGCGTGTGCTGTAACGTAATCGATAGCAGTTTGTACTGTAGTGATCTTCTCAGCTTCTTCATCTGGGATCTCAGTATCAAACTCTTCTTCAAGAGCCATTACTAGTTCAACAGTATCAAGAGAATCTGCACCTAGGTCATCTACGAAAGAAGATTCATTTTTAACTTCTTCTTCTTTAACACCTAGTTGTTCAATGATAATTTTCTTTACGCGTTCTTGGATATCGCTCATTCTTCTTTCCTTTATTAAAAACGCCAATGCGTTATTTTCAGATTGCGGCGTAGTTTACGCCGCATAATTCTCTGATTCAATGATTTGACCATAAATAATTGTCTGGTCAAACCTCTGAGTGTGTGTTTTGTCTTTTATCGCTTATTTTCGCAGCGATTTCAAGTATGTTTAAAGCAAGTTCACAAATAATTCAATGTTTTTGAGGTAACTTACTTAACTTTATCAAGCAGTAATTTAGGTACTATGGTTATTAAACCATGTACATCGCGCCATTTACATGCAAAGTTTCGCCTGATACATACGCAGCCGCGTCAGATGCTAAATAACATACTGCAGACGCAATTTCGTCAGGTTGACCTAAACGCCCTGCTGGAACATTTGCAAGTGTTGCTGCTTTTTGCTCGTCAGTTAAATTATCAGTCATGTCTGTTTGAATAAAACCAGGTGCAATTACGTTAACGGTAATACCACGTGATGCAACTTCGCGCGCTAGTGACTTAGAAAAACCAATTACACCCGCTTTAGCCGCTGCATAATTAGCCTGACCTGCATTACCCATAGTACCCACTACTGAGCCAATGTTAATAATACGGCCTTTCTTTTTCTTCATCATTGGACGAAGTACCGCTTTAGATAAACGGAAAACTGAGCTTAAATTAGTGTCGATAATATCGTCCCACTCAGTCTCTTTCATACGCATTAATAAGTTATCACGTGTAATACCTGCGTTATTTACAAGTACGTCAATATCGCCTAAATCAGCTTTTATTGCAGCAAGTGTTGCTTCAATAGATGCAGGATCGGTTACGTTTAATGCATAACCTTTACCACTGTCACCTAGGTACTCACTGATTTTAGCAGCGCCTGACTCACTTGTCGCAGTACCTGCAACTTTTGCACCTTGTGCAACTAATGTTGTTGCAATTGCTTTACCAATACCACGGCTGGCGCCAGTAATTAGGACAACTTTGCCCTCTAATGAAAATAAATTAGACATTTTATATACTCTTATTTAGCTGCATCAATTGAAGCGGCGTCGTTTACTGAGCCACAGATCATTGCTTTATCAATTCGTTTAGCAAGTCCTGTTAATACTTTACCAGGACCAAATTCGTAGCTTTGTGTTACATCTTGCGCAACCAGGGCTTGTACTGTTTCTGTCCAGCGAACTGGGCTGTAAAGCTGGCGCACTAATGCATCTTTAATTGCATCAGCTGACGTTTCAGCTTTTACATCAACATTATTAATTACATCACATTTAGGTGTATTAAATGTTAAAGCGGCTAAATCTGCTGCAAGCTTTTCAGCTGCTGGCTTCATTAACTCACAATGTGAAGGTACGCTAACCGAAAGTGGTAATGCACGTTTAGCACCGGCATCTTTACATGCTTGCGATGCTCTATCTACTGCCGCTTTATGCCCTGCAATAACAACTTGACCAGGAGAGTTGTAGTTAACTGGCGATACAACCTCACCTTGCGCTGAGGCAGCACAAGCCGCTTTAATTTCTTCATCGCCTAGGCCAATAATAGCGGCCATTGAACCTACGCCTGCTGGCACGGCTTCTTGCATGTATAAACCACGGTTTTCAACAAGCTTTACGGCTTCGCTCAAGCTTAATACGTCGCTACATACTAGCGCTGAGTATTCACCTAAGCTGTGACCCGCCATAACAACGTCGGCATCTGGGTTAGCTGCTAACCAATCACGGTAAATAGCAACACTTGCAGTTAGTAATGCAGGTTGTGTGCGGTGGGTTTGATTTAATTTTTCTTCTGGGCCATTAAGAACTAGCTCTGCTAAGTCGTAACCCAGTGCATTTGACGCTTCTGCAAATGTTGCTTTAACAATGTCAGAACTCTCTAGTAGTTCTTGTAACATACCAACGCTTTGCGAACCTTGACCTGGGAATAGAAGTGCAATTTTTTGTGCCATACTTTGCTCTTTTTAATTAAACAAATAAATAATGAAATACACGGCACATCAATTATTGATTAACCGCCGTGTCTTTAGAATGTGTGTTTTCGAAAATAGCGGCTATTTTATCAGGAAGTTGACGTTCAACCTCTTTTACCGCTTCATCAATAGCTGCTTGAAATGCTTTAGCTGACGCATTTCCATGACTTTTAACGACAATACCGCGCAATCCTACCAGAGAAGCACCGTTATACTGGTCGGGGTTCACCCTTTTATAGAGTTTTTTTATTATTGGACGCAACATAAACGCCATACATTTATATAAAAGATGCTTTTCGAGTGCGGTTGTAAACTTATTCATAATAAGCTTGGCAATGCCTTCGCATGTTTTAAGTGCTACGTTGCCAACAAACCCTTCGCATACAATGACATCAGCCTTACCCGAAAAAATATCACTTCCTTCGCTGTAACCAATATAATTTATATGTGGGCTTTGCTGCATTAGTTGTGCGGCTTGTTTAATGTCGTCGTGGCCTTTAATGTCCTCAGCACCAATGTTTAATAAACTAACGCGAGGGTTATCGCAGCCAAGTGCTTGGCCAGCAACTACAGAGCCCATAATCCCAAACTGATACAGCATTTGCGCATCACAATGCACATTAGCACCTAAGTCGAGTAAATATACTGGGTTTTGGCTTTCTGTAGGAACAGATGAAATGAGTGCGGCACGTTTAACACCTGGCAGCATTTTTAATACGTAGTGAGCCATAAAAAATAAAGCGCCGGTATTACCTGAGCTAACACACGCTTGAGCTTCGCCCGACTTAACTAAATCAAGGGCAACACGCATAGATGAATCTTTTTTTGAACGTACAGCAATTGCGGGTTCGCAGGCGTTAGTGACTATTTCACTACAATGACGAATTATGAGTCTTGGATGAGATAAAGAATCGAGGGATTCGAGTTCTTTAGATATAACGTCTTCATTGCCACATAAAATGAGACTTAAATTGGCATGAGCATTTACCGCACAAACGGCAGCAGGAATAGATGAACGGGGGCCGTAATCGCCCCCCATCATATCTAACGCTATGGTTAGATCTTTCAGCATATAAGTAATCTCTTATTTAGAAATTACTTGAACGCCTTTGTAGTAACCATCTGCAGTCACATGGTGACGACGATGAGTCTCACCAGATGTTTGATCTACAGTTAAAGTTGGACCACTGATCGCATCGTGTGAACGGCGCATGCCGCGTCTTGCACGAGACTTTTTGCTTTTTTGTACAGCCATAGTCTTCTCCTAAGAATCTTTCTTAAGTTGTTTCAAAATATCAAATGGATTAGGTTTATCATCTTCCGCCTTTAATACACCAAAGCTGGCAGGCTTTGCTGAATAACTGCATGAAGCTTCGTTGTGGGTAGCCACTAATGGAATTGCTAAAATTAGCTCGTCTTCAATTAAATCAAAAACGTTAACTTCACCATTTTCATCAAGCGCTACTTCATCGTAGTCTTCTGGAAAAATATCTAACTCTGTATCTTCACCTACTGGTGAGTATGCAAAGTCTTGAACCAAATCCAACCCTAAATCACCATTACAACGTTGACAAATGACAGTAACGTGTGTGGACAAATTGCCTCTAATCACAGCGAAACCTTGATCATCGTTTTTGCAATGTATTTTTACCGCTATTTCACCTACTTCTTCCTGCACAACTTTCTCTAAACGAGTAAGTTTTTCAAGCGGTACAATTCCGTCATACTTTAAACGGTGCTGTGCTGCTTTGCCTGGATGAAGAGTGATGGGAATTTTCACCTTTTGCATAGGGGCTGCATCATATAGATAGTTAGTTTGTTAGTCAAAGTAAAAAACCATTTTTACTTGGTTTTTAACGTGTTTTACTCTCGGATCTGATTTATCCTAACTCAATCTGAATTATCGTAGGAAAACAGTCCGTGAAGCATCCACTTATTTTAGCGTCAAGCTCGCCTTTTAGGCAGTCTTTATTACAAAAATTTAATTTACCATTTGATACGTTTTCACCAGACGTTGACGAATCAGCACTTGAATGCGAAACACCTACCGAACTGGTTAAGCGTTTAAGTGAATTAAAAGCCTCAGCGGCTAATAAACACTTTAACAAAGGGTTAGCTATTGGATCAGACCAAGTCGCTGTGTTTAATAATCAAATTTTAGGTAAACCACATAATAAACAAAATGCCGTAAAACAACTAAATTTATTTAGCGGTAATACTGTAACATTTTTAACTGGGCTTTGTGTTTACGATATTGTAACTGGCACTAAAAAAACGTGTGTTGAACCCTTTGATGTTACTTTTAAAATCCTTAGTGATGTACAAATTAGTGCTTATTGCGATGCTGAGCAGCCTTATAACTGTGCTGGCAGCTTTAAAAGTGAAGGGTTAGGCATCTGTTTATTTGAAAAACTAAGCGGAGACGACCCTAATAGCTTAATTGGATTACCATTAATTAAACTCAGCCAGCTACTGACTGAGTTTGGTATTGATATACTTACTGCTCAAAACAAGTTTTAGTTAAATAAATTAGCCAAGCAAAACCTGTTGCAGCTGCAGATAGTTATCTACTGTTGCAACAGGGCTAAGCTTATTTAGCTGCTGTGCGTTATGTACACCCATTGTTACGCCGATTCTATCCATGCCAGCAGCTTTTGCCATGGTCATGTCTATTTGAGTGTCGCCAATCATTACAGCGTCTTGAGCGCTTATGCCAAGTTCTTCAAGCAATTGATACAACATATCTGCAGAGGGCTTTGATTGCGCTTCGTCGCTTGTACGCGTTGCACTAAAGAAATGTCTAAGTTGGCTTTGATCAAGCAAACGCTCTAACCCACCTCTACCTTTACCTGTTGCAACCGCTAAAACAATGCCCTGCTCTTTTAATGCATTTAAAACGCCGACAACATCAGCAAATACAGGAGTTGGCGTGGTATCAACACTATATTGGTGTTTATATCCTTTAATTAGCGCTTGATGCTGCACTACATTATCAGGAAATAAAACGTCAATTGCTTTTTCAAGCGACATACCAATAATATTTTTAATTGCTAAATTACTTGGCGACACTAAATTAAGTGACTCGGCGCTACTACGAATACAGTTAACTATTTTAGTTACTGAATCCACAACAGTGCCGTCCCAATCAAAAATGACGAGCTTATATTTTTTTATTGGGGCTACTTTTATCACAGTTTCGCATCTCGTAGTTTTAGTAGTGTATTTTTAAGCGTTTTATCTAGCGGTGCTTCTACTCGCATCGTTGTTTCGTTTTTAGGATGATAAAAAGTTAAATCGTGTGCGTGTAAAAATAATCGGTTTAACCCAACTTTACGCATAGATTCATCAAAACCCTGATCGCCGTATTTATCATCGCATGCTATTGGGTGACCTTTACATTGCGTATGTACACGAATTTGGTGCGTGCGCCCTGTAACAGGCGATGCTTGTACAAGTGAGCAATCGTTAAAACGTTCAAGTACTTTAAAACGAGTATGTGAAGGTTTTCCCTCAGTGTTATCTACACGTACTACACGCTCGCCCGACTTAAGTGTATTTTTACGTAGCCCTTCGGTTACGTTTTTAGTTTTAGAGTCCCACTGCCCTTCTACAAGTGCCCAGTAATTTTTTTCCATTGTTTTTTCACGAAGTTGTTCATGCAATGCCGTTAACACCGAACGGCGCTTCGCTATAAGTAAACAACCCGATGTATCACGGTCAAGCCTATGAACTAGCTCAAGGCTGCGCTCTTCTGGGCGAAGTGCGCGTAGTGCTTCAATTAAACCATAACTTAAACCACTGCCACCATGAACAGCCATACCTGAAGGTTTATTTATGACGATAAGGTATTTATCTTCAAATAAAATATCGTTTTCTAGGCGAGTTACTTTGTCTAACTTTGATGGTACAAACTCTTCACGCTCAGCAACTCTGATAGGTGCAATACGCAGTACATCGTCAAGCTGTAGTTTATATACAGGCTTAATACGCTTTTTATTAACGCGTACCTCACCTTTGCGCAAAAGTTTATAAATAGCGCTTTTAGGCACCCCTTTTAAATGGGTAATAAGAAAGTTATCAATACGCTGACCTAAATGGTCTTCGTTGATCGTGACATAAGTTACTTGTAAGTCGTTTTTTTCTGACATTGCCTAATCACTAATTTAAGTAAAATAATTTAGTTGCTAACACTGTAATAATAGTGGGATAATCAGCAGCGCAAATATTTAGTATTTGCAAATAACAACGGTGCTTTTTAACACATTAAAACATTCGTGATGCACATTCTGGGTAGCCGATCATACAGATCCGAGTTAAGTTTTCCAAAGCTTTTATGCCTCCTCAGTTAACACGTGCGATCAATTAACGGCAATGCGCGTAATATATTGCTGGTTAAGTTTGAACATGAAGCGATTTTTAACGTGCTAGAAAAAGCAATGAACAGATAATTTGTCTGATAGTGACGACGTAAAAAACGTCGTTCAGCACTAGCTCAATTATTGTAGTACCGTATAGCAGCTTATTTAGAACTAAAAAAATCTAATAAATAAGCGTTCATTAACATCGGCAGCGATTTTTGCTCTTAAAACGGATATTAGCGATACATCAGTATGTATTGCTCACCAACTTAATGAGCCCTACGCGCCTAATATGAATGATATTTAGTAAGATTAATATGACAGGCCGACTTCTGGGTAAAACTTGTAAACGTAGCTGAAAAGCCGACAGTTTTAGCACCATTAAGAATTTAATAGCGATAATAATCGCTATTGTTTGCCAGCATTTAAAATACTGCATACGGGAAACAGAGCCGTTCCGTTAAAGACCCAGTCGTGAGGCTGCACATTCTAAAAATAGGGACAACTGAACAGGCGAGAAAAACATCGTCATGTCAGCGACATAAATAAGTAGAGTAACAATATGAAACGTATGCTAATCAATGCAACGCAGCAAGAAGAAATGCGCGTAGCACTGGTTGATGGCCAGCGCCTTTATGATTTAGATATCGAAAGCCCAGGTCACGAACAGAAAAAAGCCAATATTTATAAAGGCAAAATCACTCGCATTGAACCATCTCTTGAAGCAGCATTTGTTGATTACGGTGCTGACCGTCATGGTTTCCTTCCTTTAAAAGAAATTGCACGTACTTACTTCCCTGCAGGTTACACTTTTCATGGTCGCCCAAACATCCGCGACGTAATAAAAGAAGGTCAAGAAGTAATAGTACAAGTTGATAAAGAAGAACGCGGCCAAAAAGGCGCAGCGTTAACTACTTTTATCAGTGTTGCTGGTAGCTATTTAGTTCTTATGCCTAACAATCCTCGTGCTGGCGGTATTTCTCGTCGTATTGAAGGTGATGAGCGTACTGAACTTAAAGAAGCATTAGGTCGTTTAGAACTTCCTAAAGGTATGGGCTTAATTGTTCGTACAGCGGGTGTTGGTAAGTCATTTGAAGAACTTAACTACGATTTAAAAGCATTATTAGTACATTGGGATGCAATTAAACAAGCAGCTGACAGTGCTAAAGCACCGTTTTTAATTCACCAAGAAAGCAACGTGATTTTCCGTGCAATACGCGATTATTTACGTCGTGATATTGGCGAAATTTTAATTGATAAACCACGTGTTTTTGAAGAAGCTAAAGCGCACATTGAGCGTTTTCGTCCTGACTTTATGAGCCGTGTTAAGCTTTATCAAGGCGACACTCCTTTATTCACGCATTACCAAATTGAAAGCCAAATTGAGTCTGCGTTCCAGCGTGAAGTACGTCTTCCTTCTGGTGGTTCAATTGTAATTGACCCAACTGAAGCACTTACATCTATCGATATCAACTCGTCTAAAGCAACTAAAGGCGGCGATATTGAAGAGACTGCACTTAATACTAACTTAGAAGCGGCCGATGAGATTGCACGTCAATTACGTCTGCGTGACTTAGGCGGTTTAATTGTAATCGACTTTATCGATATGACGCCTCCACGCCATCAGCGTGAAGTAGAAAATCGTTTAAAAGATGCTGCTCGCCCAGATCGTGCTCGTGTTCAAATTGGTAAAATTTCACGCTTTGGTTTACTTGAAATGTCGCGTCAGCGTTTGCGTCCTTCATTAGGTGAAGCAAGCCAAGGTCCATGTCCACGTTGTAGTGGCCAAGGTACTATTCGTTCAAACGAATCAATTGCGCTTTCTATTCTTCGTTTAATTGAAGAAGAAGCAATTAAAGACAACACAGCACAAGTAAATGCACAAGTGCCTGTTGCCGTTGCCGCTTATTTGTTAAATGAGCAACGTCGTAGTGTTCACCGCATTGAAAAGCATCACAAATGTGACGTAGTGATTATTCCAAATCAACATATGGAAACACCACATTACGAAGTTATGCGTTTACGTAAAGACGAAACACTTGAAACAGTAAGCTACGGACAAGTTGTTGCACCAGAGCCTGAAGTATTTGAGATGTCAAAATCACCAAGTACTCCAGTACGTGAAGAGCCAATGTTAAAAGGCGTGGTAATGCCTTCTACTCCAGCTCCACAATCAGCTCCAGCTAAAGCAGTAGCACCAGCGGCTGTTGTACAAACTAAAACTGAAGGTGGCTTACTAGCTGCTATTGGTAATTGGTTTAAGTCGTTATTTGCAAGTGAATCTGAAGAAGATAAAAAAGAAGCTGTAGAAAAAGAGCAGCAAGAAGCGCGTAATAACGCTCGTCGTGGTAACGATAATCGTCGTCGTAATAACAATCAACGTCGTCGTAATAATAACCCGCGCACTAATAAACCACGCAACGAGCGCCCTGCAGCTGAAGAGGAAGTTAAAACAGACTCACCAGCAGCAAGCACCGAGACTCAAGAGAGAAACGAGAACCGTAATAAGCGTCGTCGAAACCCTAACTCTCGTAAGCGCCCAGAGCATAAAAGCCAAGAAAAAGATCAAGTTAAAACTGAAGCTCCTGCAAAAGCAGCAGTAGAAGTAGAAACTGATTCTAAGCCAGCTCAAGCTGCAGAGCCTAAAGAGCAAAAGCCTAAAGTTCGCCGTCAACGTCGTAACATACGTAAAAAAGTACGTCTGCAAGATGAAAACGCTGAGCAAGCTAACTCAACAGAGCAAACACCTGAACAAGCGGTAGTGACTGACACGCCACAAGTTCAAGAGCAAGCACCTGTTGCAGAAAAGCAAACACAAGCTCCGGCAGAAAAAACAGCGCACATTAAAGAAGAGAAAGTTGACACTGTTGATTCTAACGATGAAACAGCAACTACTGAAGACGAGCAAGAGCAAACACGTACACGTTCACGCCGTTCTCCTCGTCATCTTCGTGCATCAGGTCAACGTCGTCGACGTCCTGAAGGTGAAGCAGAAGTTAAATCTGACGAAGCCCCTGCATTTGTTCCAGTTGCTGATCAAGCTGCTGCAGAATATGAAGCAGAGCTTAAAGCTAAATCTGAAGAAACACCTGTGGATGCAGCGCAGCAAATTGAACAAGCCGTCGCGGTTGAAGACTTAGCAAAAGTTGAAGCTGTAGAAGAGCCTGCTAAAGTTGAAACTCCAGTAGCAACTGAAGAGCCTGCTAAAGTTGAAACTCCAGTAGCAACTGAAGAGCCTGCTAAAGTTGAAACTCCAGTAGTAACTGAAGAACCTGCTAAAGTTGAAACTCCAGTAGTAACTGAAGAGCCAGCTAAAGTTGAAGCGCCAGTAGTAACTGAAGAGCCAGCTAAAGTTGAAGCGCCAGTAGTAAGTGAAGAGCCGGCTAAAGTTGAAGCGCCAGTAGTAACTGAAGCACCAGCTAAGGTTGAAACTACGGTAGTAACTGAAGAGCCGACTAAAGTTGAAACGCCAGTAGTAACTGAAG
The DNA here is from genome assembly GCF_014077565.1 of Pseudoalteromonas sp. 5Ae-yellow. Lineage (NCBI taxonomy): Bacteria > Pseudomonadati > Pseudomonadota > Gammaproteobacteria > Alteromonadales > Pseudoalteromonadaceae > Pseudoalteromonas > Pseudoalteromonas sp. 5Ae-yellow. The sequence continues at coordinate 60,642 of NZ_JACGWD010000005.1, read as the reverse complement.
AGCCGACTAAAGTTGAAACGCCAGTAGTAACTGAAGAGCCAGCTAAAGTTGAATCTCCAGTAGTAACTGAAGCTCCAGCAAAAGCAGAGAAATCAGCACCGCATGTTAAAACATCGGTAACTCAAGGGTCTGCAAGTGCGCCAATGGCACAGCCTACTCCTGTAGCTGATAGCGAAGTAAAGCATACATCTGTTGCAATGGCTCACGATAAACGTGAACTAGTGCCAGACAGTGGTTTACGTGCGGGTTCTATCAAACCTGCTGGTCGTGCAAGTTCTGCTATGACTAAAACAATGAGTGTTGATTAGTAACTAACATTTATTAAAAAGCCCCGCTATTTAATAAATAGCGGGGCTTTTTTGTTTTAATGAGTTGAATAATCAGAAAAATGGCTTCACGCCCATAATACGTAATTTATGTACAAAGAGGTTAAGAGGCTCTGCGCTTTTAGAGGTAGTAAAAAGGCTAAGCCTGCCAATAAAGCATGGCTTGTGTTTTCTCATTTACTCCTCTTTCACTTCTCTTTGTGAAATAAATCATTTAGTGGTTTTGTTCCGATGCAACTAATTTATATACCGATACAAAAAAACGCGATATAAATACCGCGCTCTTAAATCAGCTTTTCAACTTGTGAAATTTACTCGCTTTCACTTTCCATAAAGCGTTGAAGCTGATCTTTTAAGTTTGGCGGAATACCTTTAATAACTAACGTATCGGTTGCTTCGTTATAGGTAACACGCTCACCTAAATGCTTACGTTCAAAGCTTACACTAACTCCACCGCCAAGGCCTGAAAACTTAACCATACTGGTTACTGTTTTTTTATCAACGGGGAAAGTTTCTTCCAAGTCATAACTTTGCTCTTTGCAAAAACTATCAAACGGGCTGTCATCGCCTTTTGTAAGCGTTGCAGATAGATCGCTCACACTTGCATCTTCGCCTGTGGTTACGCAATCATTACAGTAATCAAATACTTGTTTACGTAAATCGTCTTTTTCTGATTTATCAAACTGTTGCTCTGATAAATAATCCTCTACTGCGCTAAGCATTACTTGGCTTTGCTGTTTTGAATCAATACCTTCTTCACAGCCTAAAAAGTCTAAGAAAAAGTCAGCAACTTTACGACCCGCACGTCCTTTAATAAATGAAATATAACGATTATCTTCTGCTTGCGTATCCCACGCTGTTAAATCGATACGAGCAGCGAGTTGCATGCGAGATATGTCTAAATGGCGAGAAGCCGCTAAATCAAGCTCTGAGGTCATAGAGTAATGCTCTTTAATGTTAATCATCGCAATTAACATGTAATCGGTAGCAACATATTGATAATGACAAAATACTAAATAGCCTGTTTCGCTAAATGCATACTTATCAAGTTCTTCTTTTAAAACCGTTGAGGCTTGCTCGGTCATATGCCAAAAGCCTAGCTCATCGTTTCGGTAGCTTTGCATTGCAGAGGCTACAACACTGTTTTTATCACCACTGAAAGCACAGTAACCTTTACCAGGTTTACCATTATATGCATGATGTAATTGTTCGATAAAAACGGCTACTTTATCGTTAATTACCATCTCATCATTTCGAAGGTGAATTTGCGTATCGTCGTCTTTTTTGTCTACATAATGAACGACTAATTTTTTAACGTCTGTTGTCATCTTTGTTTTTCACGCCTCTAGTGTTAAAATACGAGAATATAACTATTTTATTGAACCAACTGATGCCAATCTTATCAAAATACTCTAATGAAGAAGTAGAACAAATCGTCGATCAGCTTATTGATGTGCTAACTAAACACAATGCGCCAGTAGATTTAAGCCTTATGTGTTTAGGAAATTCTATCACGCATATCTTAAAAGAGCATGTACCAACAGGGAAAAGACAAGCCGTAACTGAGAACTTTGCAAAAGCTCTATCACAGTCGGTTAAATAAACTCTATGAATTTATCGCAGCACAATCAGTTTTCATCAAAAGCGAGTCAGCTATTAAGCTGGGGCCATTGGTTTACTTTTGCCAATATTGGCTTGGCGCTATTTATTAGCTTAAGCTACTTATTTGCCGACTCGCCACCAACAAGCTTTATGGGCATTACTTATATGCTAGTAACGTGGTTAAGCCACACTAGTTTTATCGCCTTTTTAGCGTTTGTGCTGACGGTATTTCCGCTTAGTTTAATATTCCCCTACCCACGACATATACGAGGCATGGCGGCTGTAATAGCCACACTAGGCGCGTCACTGCTTACCCTTGATGCTTATGTTTACGTTAATTTGGGTTATCACCTAAGTATATCTGCCTTACCTGAGATTATTTCTCTACTGTGGCATCGTTTAACCAGTTCACCTGCTTTAACAACCATTTTAGCCAGTGGGATTGTATTACTTATTTTAGGCTTTCAGCTACTTGTGAGTAATTACACATGGCAACACCTTGAGCGCTTAAAACAATATAAATTTGCACGTTACGCAATTTCATTTTTAATAGTGTGTTTTTCACTTAGCCACAGCATTCATATCTGGGCTGACGCAAATTTAAACTTTGATGTAACGAAGCAAGATAATGTATTACCACTTTCATACCCTACTACCGCTAAAAGTTTATTAGCTAAAAATGACTTACTTGATATAGAAAGCTATAAGCAGGCACATAACGTAAAAATTAATAACCAAAATATTAGTTATCAAATGCCAAGCCCGCTTGATAAGTGTGAGGACTACACACAAGCCAATGTAGATATTTTTGTATTTGAAACCCAGCAACAACTCGCTAAATTTGTTGCCGATAATAAAAACTTGCACAAAACAGAGCAGTTTTTACAGCCAACTAATCATGACGATATGCTATTTAGCTTAGTGTATGGTTTGCCAGCTTTTTATAAAGCAGCAATTTTAAGAGAGCAAACTCTTCCTGCTTGGCAAAGTCAGCGCCGCAGCATTGAAGTAACGGGCGTGGAAGAACTTAGTTTTATAAATGATCAAGCCCACAGCTCTAGCGCAATTAGAGTTATTAAAAGTAGCGATAATGCCGTTGTACGAGATGATAAAACCCAGGTTTTTGCTTTTAGTCTTGCCAATAACAAGCAAGAAGTAGTAACAACATCAACTTTATATAGCTCCGACAAACGTATTTCTAAAGTAGATGGACTTATTCAACCTAGCGATTTAATTGCCACAAGTGTTGGCCAATATTTAAATTGTAAAGCCATTGCCAAGCAAACAATGCTGGGCGTTAATTTATACAAGAAAAAAGATGATATGGGCGTTAACTACTCTCAGGGTGTCGTTATAGCCTATAAAAAAGATAGGATTACCTTAATAGATTCAGATGGTAACTTTAAAAATATCTCTGCCGCTGAGGGGTTTTCTATTGAACAAGGTTTAGATATACCATTTTTAGTGCAGAGTATTAAAAAGCTTAAAACCTTCACCCAATAGCCGTTATCCTAACCTAGCTTGCTATACCACCAAGCTAGGTTATAGTTTTATATTGTTGTTAGATATAAAAACCAAGGATGACATGTATGTTTAAAACTTCTCGTTATATTCTCCACTCTAGCTTTTTACTTATTAGTTTTTTTAGCTTTAGCGATACCACTTACTATAAATGTGTAACAGAGAAAGGCACAATCTTTTCTCAACTGCCGTGTGACGACGAAGCAACGACTTATAAAGTTAACACAACAGGTAATCAGTATTCAGGCCCCAAAGTTGATTACACTAAACAACTGAACGAACTTGAACGTGAAAAACTCCTGTCAGGTTTGCAGGCTGAGTTACGTAGTAATAACCACAAACTAACTATACTTGATCGTAATAAGCAGCGTGCTGAATATAAACAACAAGAACGGTTAAATCATATTCTAGCCGTTGAAGACAAAAACCGTATTACCAAAGACATTACTAAAAAACTAAAAGTAATTAATAAAGAGTATAAAAAAGATGTATCTGTTATTACTAAACAAATTAAAATACTCGAAAAAAAGATAGATCAATACCAATAAATCACCCCAAATTAGTGAATGATATTTATCTTGGTTTTAAACTTAAAATAACATACCCTTAACACAATAGAGTATAAGCTCTAGGGACTATTAAGGAGTGCAAATGCAGCCTCGCCATATTGCTGAATTAATTTTAACGGGTTTTAAAAGGCATTATCAGCTATTTCAAAAAACAACGGCCAAAGCCCCCCTCGCCTTTGCAAAAAAAGATTGGCAAGCAATTAATGATATAAGCCGTTTGCGTATCAGCTATTATGATGATCGTGTTAACGAAACCACGCAAGCGCTAAAAAAAGAAACCCCAACAGAGCAACTTGATGAAAGCCTATGGCTTGAAGTTAAAAAGATATACCAGCATTTTTTATGTTTTCATCCCCAAGCTGAACTCGCCGAAACCTTTTATAACTCTGTATTTTGCCGGCTGTACCATAGGCGCTATTTTCATAATGACTTTATATTTGTAGAAGCAACTTTGAAAGATGCTCCTTCAGTACCTGTTGAGGCCGAATATAGGACATACTTTCCAGTAGTTGATGGCCTAAAGCCAACAATAAAGCGCATTATTAATCATTTTGATTTTAAAGCCTCATTTGTAAATTTAGAGCGTGATATTCGCCTTCTTGTTAAAGCATTTTATAAACAAGCACCCGATACACATCACCAACCTTGGCAAATGCGCTTTGATATTTTGCACACGCCTTTTTATCGTAATAAAGCAGCTTATATAGTAGGTCGTGTTGTTTCAAAAAGTGGTGTTCAGCCTTTTATAATCGCCGTATTACACGATGAAGATAACGGATTGTATTTAGATGCACTTTTAACTAAGTCATCTCAAATGCGTGTTATTTTTGGCTTTGCCCGCGCCTACTTTATGGTAGAGACTCATGCGCCTTCAGCACTTGTCCGGTTTTTGAATCAGCTTATGCCAAACAAAACACTTGCTGAGCTCTATAATGCAGTGGGTTTTCATAAGCAGGGGAAAACTGAGTTTTATCGAGAGTTTTTAAATCACTTATCTCACTCAAGTGATGAGTTTACAATTGCTCCGGGTACACCAGGTATGGTGATGATGGTATTTACCCTCCCCTCATTTGGTTATGTTTTTAAAATAATAAAAGACAAATTTGGTGAAAGTAAGCCCTTTGGCCGTGATACCGTATTAAAGCGCTATCAACTAGTAAAAAACCATGATCGCGTTGGCAGAATGGCCGACACCATAGAGTATTCTAACGTCGTATTTCCTTTGGCACGTTTTGATAGTAATTTACTTGCGCAATTGCATAAAACAATTGGCTCATCAATGGTAATTGAAGGCGAATGGTTGATCATCAAGCATTTGTATATTGAACGGCGCATGACACCACTCAATTTATTTTTAGAGAATGCTGATGAAGAAAGTGCCGCTGACGCAATTGAAGAGTACGGGCAAGCCCTAAAAGAAATGATTGCCGTTAATATATTTCCTGGCGATATGCTCTTAAAAAACTTTGGTGTAAGTAAGCACAAACGTATTATTTTTTACGATTACGATGAAGTTCAATACCTAACCGATATGAACTTTAGAGCATTACCAAAAGCAAAGAGTTACGATGATTATTTAATGGATGAGCAAAGTTACTCTGTTGCACCACAAGACGTATTTCCAGAGCAGTTATGTACCTTTGTAATGCCTAATCCTATGTATAAAAAGTTTTTCCTCAGCACTCATCCAGAGCTTATAGATGTTAGCTTTTGGAAGCAGGCACAACAAAATATAAAAAATGGTCAGGTAAGTCATATTTACCCATACCCGACAGCACAGCGATTTATTCACCACTGGTAAGCGCTAAAGGACACACACAATGAATATAAGTAAAATAGATTTAAATTTACTCGTTTATCTCGATACATTGCTCCGAGAATGCAACGTAACACGCGCTGCTAATCAATTGAGTATTACGCAACCCGCAATGAGTAATGGCCTTAAACGACTTCGTAACCTATTTAACGACCCTATTTTAGTTCGTACCAGCGATGGTATGGTGCCTACCGAGCGTGCTTTAGAGTTACAACCCGTTATTCGTGGCATATTAATGACGCTTGAAGAAACTCTAGCACCTAATAGAGAATTTGAGGCAAGCCAGAGTAAACGTGTATTTAGAATAATGGCCAGTGATTACGCTGCAAGTACGTTAGCGCCAAAGCTTTTAAGTAAACTACACGAAGAAGCCCCCGATACTACTTTAGATATACTCACACCAAGTGACGTAACCTTTCATGACGTAGAAAACGGTAAAGTAGATATGGCAATCAACCGCTTTGAAAACTTACCTCAGTCTTTTCATCATAAACGTATTTGGAAAGACAGTTTTTGCTGCTTAGTTAAGGCCGACAACCCTATTATTGAGAGCTTTAGCCTCGACAGCTACTTAAAAGCACGCCATATATGGGTGAGTAAAACAGGTTTTGGTGTAGGTGTGGGCATGGACCCTAAAGATGTGCAAAAACTCGGCTGGGTAGACGAAGCACTTGCCCACTTTGGTAAACATCGTAACATTGCCACTTTTACGCGTAACTATCATGTAGCGATTCATTTAGCTAAAGAGAAAAACTTGATTGCGACCCTTCCTTCAAAAGCCGCAAATATATACTTAGATGATCCGGGGCTTAAAATTTTAGAGCCACCGTTTCCAATTCCTCCTTTTGAGCTTGATATGATTTGGAGCCCACTGCTGCATCGCGATGCGAGCCATATCTGGTTACGCCAAAAAGTAGCTGAGGTAGCTGAAGAGCTAAAATAACTTTATTACACAATATAATGTAAAAATTGCTAGGTTAATACTTTCCTCATTAACTTAGCCCCTTCCTGTAATAAAATTAAACCAATAAAATCAAATGACTACATAAAAACAAAAACGTGGAACGTACATTGCTTTTATTAAATTGAACTATACATTCATTTAATAAAAGAGGTCATTATGAACACCCATCAAGGATCAGAAGTAAATCATATTACTGACATCATTCAAGTTATGAACAGCGGCATCGATTTTTATCAAAAAGCACAGGAAAAAGTTGAAGACCCTGCTATTGGCGCACTTTTTCAGCGTATGATAGATGCCCGAAAAGTGAGTGTTGAGCGCTTGCAGCCATATGCAATTAATGAAAAAGGCGAACGCGAAGATGGCTCATCTTTCGCAGTTGAAGCACGACGTGCGTACACAGCCCTATTGACTACTTTCACCTCACACAACGACAGCACGTATGTAAAAGAGCTTGAAGAAGTAGAAGATAAAACCCTTGAAGAAATTAAAGCAGCAATGAATAAACCGCAACCAGCTGACTGCGAAGCTGCACTGGCTAAAACATTATTAACAATGCAAAGCTGCCATGCAGAAATGAGCCGTATGCAAAAGCATTAAGCTTACATAGCTCACAACTAGAACCCAGCCTCGAGCTGGGTTTTTTATTGCCTCTAATACAACGCCTCGCTTCACATCGTATTTAAAGTATATTGTTTAAGAAATTCATTTTGAATGGGCTTGATGATCATCAATAAAATCAGCCCAAGCTAATACCAATCTGCTTATATATGGGGTCTATTTAACGTTAAGAAAATTACGCTAGAACTAGGCAAAAGTTTTTATATCTAGTTGTTCTAAATAAAAAACTTTTAACGACGTTATAGTGCAATTTAATTCGTTAAATTGATCAAAGATTTATGCAGGTTGGTATAAAACCAAAAAAAGGGCCTTACGGCCCTTTGAGTTAAATAACGAAAGGGAGGTTATTAATTAAAAACGGTATTCTGCACCTACGTAGTAGTAAGCACCGTTAAATCCAAATGGAGCCGAGCGACGTGAGTAGTCAAACACACCTGAGCTACTTATTACTGTGTTGCCACTAGCATCCACAATAGTACCTGAGCGAGAGTTACCTATTTCGTTTTTATCTGGGTAAACGTCAAACAAGTTATTTGCACCAATGTTTACCGACAAATCTTCAGTAACGAAGTAGTTAACTTTAACGTCAGTTAAAATTTCTGCGCCATACGTTTGACGTCCGCCATCTTCTACTGTGTACTCACCAAAGCGATTAAGTGACAGGTTAACTGTCCAATCATCACGTTGATAAAGTGCACTTAAGTTAATACGATCCTCTGGTTGCCACTCTTCTATAATAGAGATATCTTCCGCTGAAAATATATCGTCTACACTTACTGTCTCAAGGCTTGAGCCAGCAGGAGAAAATAACGATACAACATCTGTTTTAGTGAAGTTAGCTGCAAGTGTAAAATCAAGCGTACCGCCTAAACCTTCAGTGTTCCACGTTGCTACAAAATCAACACCACGAGTTTCAGTATCAGCACCATTTAAGAAAAACTGCCCTACGCCAGCCCCCGCACTATTTAATGCAGCATCAAGGCTTGTAGATAACCCTTTACCTAAGCGATCACTAATTACAATACGGTCGTCAATATCAATCGAGTAGTAATCAACGGTTACATTAATATTATCGGTAACGTTATACACAATACCTAAACTACGGTTTTGTGATTTTTCTTCTTTAAGTTTTGGAATACCTAAACTTTGCGCAAGTGTTGAATCATTTCTAAATGTACCAACTTCTTCTGCAACTAAATTCCCATTAGTATCAACAACAAATTGTGTGCTTACGTTATTAAAGTAAAGCTGCTGCATTGAAGGCGCTCTAAATCCTGAGCTTAATGCACCACGTAATGAAATATCGTCGGTAATAGACCAGTTACCAGCAAGTTTAAAGTTTACTGTATCGCCAAAACCTTTGTAGTTATCGTAGCGAAGTGCACCAGATAAAATCACATCTTCAATTACATAAGATTCTGCATCTACGTAAAATGAAATTACATCACGTGACTCATCCACTGAAGACGCAGGTGATGAACCACCAAAACCTTGTGAACCACCCGATGCATCTTCAGAGCCAACACCGCCACTTAAACCGCTGTAAATACTTACACCATTTAATGTGTCGTAATCGCGGTACGCATATTCATTACCTTCTAAAATACGGTATTCATCAGTACGTATTTCAGCACCCATTGCTAACGAATAATCATCAAAGTTTTGCGTAAAATCAATATTGATTGTTTGCAGTGATAATTCCATGCCGTAAGCGTACGCTTCACGTGGAATAGTTGTACGAATATCAGCTGCACTTAAGCCTTGGTCATAACGTAAAAAGTTAGCGTATGAGGCATTGATAGTGTCACTTGTAGTGTAATCAATGCTGTTCTCACCATAGGTGTAAGATAAATCAAGGCTTGCATCGTTATCAAATTCAGTTTTATAACCAAAGTTGTACGAGATATCGTCGATAGTTGTGTTGATTTTTGGTAAGAAACCTAGCGGAATCGTTGCATCGTTATCTTGTAGTACTGGGTTACCGCCTGCATTTGCATTATGACGGAAAAATGCAGCCGACTCATTTTCGCGTGTTGAGTAAGTAATAAAGCCGTAAAGCTCGCCATCACCTAACTCGTAACCGGTATTAATTGTTAAACCAAACTGCTGAGAATCAGCATCACCAATTCTAAAGGTATCACGATCGGCTGTCAGCTCACGCGGATCACCAGCAAGTAAAGTGCCGTCACTTAGTTCTGTACAACCATAAAACTGACAAGAGCCATGTAAACCGGCACGGTTAGTCGGTGCACGGTCACGGTAATTGATAGTTGTATTTAAATAACCGTCATCACCTAGCGCAAAGCCTTTATTAAAATCAAGGTTAATGGTTTCGCCATCGCCTTCAGAATATTGACCGTAGTTAATAGCCGCTTTGCCACCTTCGCTACCATCTTTGAGCACAATATTAATAACACCAGCAATGGCATCAGAACCATACTGAGCAGCAGCGCCATCACGTAATACTTCAATGCGTTTAATTGCAGAAGCTGGAATTGCATTCATGTCAGTACCTGCGGTACCACGCCCAACAGAGCCATTAATATGAATAATACTTGCTTGATGACGACGTTTGCCGTTAATTAACACCAATGTTTGATCGGGACCTAAACCGCGAAGTGTCGCAGGTCTTAAAGCATCAGTACCGTCACTAATTGCAGAGCTTGAAAAGTTAAATGAAGGGGCGATAGACTGTAGCATACGACCAACTTCTGTTTGGCCCGTATTTTCAAGCGCTTCTGCACTTAAGATATCTACTGGAACGGGTAAATCTTCAACTGAACGTCCTGCTACACGGCTACCGACAATAGCAATTTTTTCAATTTTTTCTTGAGCGACTTCTTCTGCTGCGTTTACACCTTGCGAATTTACTGCAAGTAAAGCTGGTAATACTGCTGCACTGACCGCTGAAAGCTTCATCATGTTGTTATCATTCCTGTTGATTTGTTTGAGTTTTATACTCAGTAAACCATTTTGATCAACAACCGCATCGAGCTCAGTCCCACCTAATAATGCCTCTAGAGCATCTAGCTGAGTGTAAAATCCATAAACTGAATTTGCGTCATACTGCTTTGCCAACTCATAAGAAAACACCACGGTTTGCTCTGTTTGTTTAGCATATTCAATTAAGGCTTTGTCTGCTCGCTGCGCTTTTATATCAAATTGCACCATTTGCCCAGTGGTTTGTGTTGCTGCTTGTACACTTAAACTAAAAATAGCCGGTGCAAGCACACTAAATCCACTCAATAAATGCGTTTGGTTACTGCGCAACTTATATAAACAGCTGACAAACAAAAATCCTCTATGGGTTTGTTTCTTTTTTTTAATGTTTTTTTTACGTTCAATCTTTATTGATGTAACTTTACCTAACATTAGTTTGATTTGCATAACGTCTACTTATGATTCTGTATGGTGTTTTAGCGTTACTACATGCTCACCTAAACGCTCATGATCAATCGAAAAGTTAGTTTGTAAACTTTCTAGTAAACCTTCAACGTCACCGGCTTTAAATACTCCAGCGACTTTAATACTGGCAAGCTCAGCTGATGAAAGCTCAAAACGTGTGGCTGTATAGCGGCTTACTTCATTTAAAGCATCGCTTAGCTCTTCTCCATTAAAAATAAGCATCCCGTTTTGCCATGCCAAATCGCGTTGTACGTCGTTCATTGAAAGCTGCGTAATTGGTTTTGTAACACTTTGCTCAATAACTGCTTTTTCGCCTGAGGTAACAATATTGGCATTAATTTGACGAATTTTTTTCGTGCTATTATCTGCAAGTTGATAATCTTTAAAGTCATTTGCATCAACCGCTACACTTGGATCGGTGATCATCACTTTGCCTTCAGTAACCACCAGTTCTAAATCTGATGAAGTATTGCGTTGTACATTAAATACCGTGCCTAACGCGGTAAAACTTTTATCACCAGCCATAACACTAAACGGACGCGTGGCATCTTTTGCTACATTAAAGCGCCCTTCTCCACGACTAAGTAATAACTGCCTGCGGCCTTTACTATAAGCAACTTCTAGTAAGCTATTAGTATTAAGCTGCACTATGGTGCCGTCTGGCAATACATACGTTGCTTGCTCGCCTACTTTTGTTTTGTAAATTTTAGTGTAATTAACTTTAGCAAGCTCTTGGTTGTAGCCATTTTCTAAGTTAATTAATAAGTAGCTGCATACCATTAACGCTGCAAACAAACTCGCTGCAATTGAGTAAGAAAACATCCACTTGTTTTTTGATGTTTTAGTATTGTTGCGCTGAGGAAATAAATGACTTAATTCGTTTAATACTGAAAGCTCATCCCAAAGCTGAGCAAGCTCGTATATAGAGTCTTGATGTGCGGTGCTTTGCATCATCCATAATTTAAATTGCTCTTTTTCATCATCAGTTAAACCACGATCAATCGCGCTTATCCAATCACATGACTTTTCTAAGATTAAATCTTTTGAATTAAATTGATGAACATTACTCATTCTGCGACCCTCTTAACTGATATAGGATGTGCTTGAGCTTTAAGGTTCGTTTGAGGGCTTTGCTCATGTTCACGCATGTATAACATGGTTTGTAACAATCCTTTGGCAATGTGTTTTTCAACAGTGCTTTGGCTTAACTGCATTTGGTCTGCTATCTCTTTTTGGCTCATACCGTAAACTTTTTTTAATATAAAGCATTTACGAATCGATGAGCTTAGTTGCTCAGTAGCTCTACAAAAAAGTAAAAAACGCTCTTTAGATGTGTATTCGTCTTCGAGCTTCATTGATTTGAGTAATACGGGCAATTCGTTATCGTTTTCTAACGAATCATTAAATTTATTGTCCCACTTAGCTATATGGTTGAGTGCTAGATGTTTTGCTGTTTTTAGCATATAACTGCGGGTAAACTGGATGTCTTGTTTTAAATCAGCTTCATAGCTTTTTACAAAAGTTTCTTGCACAATGTCTTCTACATCGTCGGGTTGAACAATGCGCGATACAAAACGTTTGAGCTGTTTAGAAATATCAACAAATGTTGACGTGAACTTTACTTTTTTCGTCATCCTTAACATCCACCTGTTGTTATTTTTATTATTAGGGCGTGTTGGCCTTTCGTGGTTGAATTTGCAGCAGTACGTTTGGTATTTAGGCAAGGCAGAGCCTATGTAGTGTGGTTACTCCCCATAAATAAGTGATAACGCAGCATAAATGCCAAACATGCGCTGCCCTTTGGGTTCAATCCACAAAGGTTAACACGCCCCAATAGATTACGAGTTTTTGACATAAAAACAAGCTCAAATGTTAATTCTGGGTTATTTAAATGCATAGGAAGATAAATGAGTAAACTTTTAGATTATATACGACTTAGTTTCTTTGCATTCGGTTTACTACTTGGAGTGCAAATACCTGCATTTGTAAGTGACTTTGGCCAAGCATTATCAGCCCAGTTAATTGAAGCTAATAATGCCGTTGCGCCTTTTAAAAGCGATGCAGCTAAGTATTTCAATAATGATTTAACTAAGCTAATAAAACACTATCAAAATATTGATGATGAAATTGTGAACAAAGGGGCAAGTAATATCAGTACTCTTTACGAGCGACAGCAAGATTTACAGATAGCCGTAAATAGGTTTGAGAAATCTCCGTATATATTTACTATGATCAGTGGCATGAGCGATATAAAGCAACAAGTATGGCAACGCTTTGAAGGTCAAATCATTTTGAAAAAAGACTCTATTATAGCCGCCATTGTTGCAGCCATAATTGTTGCCTTGCTTGCAGAGCTTACTGGTTATTTGTTTTTAATTGGAGTAAAACGCTCATTTAAACGCTTATTCGCAGCTCAAAAATAGTGATTTCATAAAATCATAAAATACATCGGTTTTGCGGGTTGTTAAACTATTTTGCGGACGTAAAAACCAAACCGGTGCATCATCTTGTGCCATTACCCCTGGCATAACTTCAACCAAAATACCGTTTTTAAGATCTTCATTAATCGCTATTTTTGATTTAATAGCAATACCATGACCTGCAATAGCAGCTTGTGTCATATTATCGGAGTTTGAAATAGTAAAACGGGTTTTAGCATTAAAGGTATGTATTTTTTTGTGTTCGTCATAAAGCTTTAACTGGCGTTGCCACGGCAGGCAAACCCAATAATGCTCACTCAATTGCGTTAAATTTTCAGGCATGCCGTACTTTTCTATATAGCTAGGGGCTGCACAAAGTATGCGACTATTGTTTACGATTTTACGAGAAAGTAATCCTGAGTCATTTAACTTTCCCACCCTAATTGCAACATCTTGCGCGTCATCAACTACATTTACAAAATGATCCGTTATTAAAAAATCAAGCTTTAGTTCAGGGTAAGCTTGCTCAAACTCATTGAGTTTAGGCATTACGTATTTTGAAAAAACCCAAGGCGGCATGGTCACGCGTAGTAAACCACTCACCGATGAGCTACGCGCGCCAATACTATGTTCAGCATCGTGTAGAGCTTCTATTATAGCCCCCACACGCGTATAAAATATTTCACCTGCGGGAGATAACCGTACTCGCCTGCTATCTCTAAAAACAAGTACTGTAGCAAGCTCACGCTCTAGTTTACTTAAGCGATGGCTCACCGTTGCAGGCGATAAATGCTGCTCGCGGGCAGCAGCAAGCACGCCCTTATTTTCAACTACAGCTATAAATGTTTCTAGGTCGCTTAAATTATACATAAAGATGCCATTGTGCACTTTTCAATGTTTAATATTTTCGAATGAAGCTTTCAGTATTGCAATGTTTATTTAAATATCTAAAACACTATAATTGCAAATAGTCTAATTATTGAGGTTCAATCATGAGTTTAAAAGCGCAAATAGATGCCTATAACGTACAAAAAGATGCCAAATTACCGGCTGACGTTTTGGCACTAATGAACACTACAAACGAAGAGCTAATTGCACAGCATATTAAAGACAATGCATTGCAGATTGGTCAAAAAGTAGAAAACTTTAGCTTAGCCAACCATAACGGCGAAAACATCGAGCTTGCAGATTTACTAAAAAAAGGCCCGGTAATTATTAGTTTTTACCGTGGTGGCTGGTGCCCATATTGTAATTTAGAACTAAAAGCACTTAACGACTACTTACCACAATTTAAAACTCAAAGTGCTCAGTTAATCGCAATATCACCACAACTACCTGATGAAACTCTCTCAACTGCACAAAAAAACGACCTTGAATTTGACGTGCTTTGCGATGTGAGCAATAAAGTAGCTGAGCAATTTGGTTTATTGTTTACACTTGATGAGCGTATTCAAGCGTTATACACACAATTTGGTATTGATTTTGAACACTACTACGGCGATAAAAGCTTTAAATTACCGCTACCGGCCACCTATGTGATAAACCAAGAAGGTGTAATTACATACGCATTTTTAAGCGAAGATTACACCCTACGCGCAGAACCTATTGATGTTATGACAGCACTTGAATCGGAGAATAATTAATGTCTATTTTAAAATCGTTAAAAACACTTACTCTTTCACTACTTGTGGGCACAAGCCTTGTATCTGGTTATGCAGTCGCTGATGAACCAAAAGAACAAGCAAAACCTAAAGTGCTTATTTTTGATGTAAATGAAACCCTACTTGATTTAACGTCAATGCGTACCTCTATTGGTAAAGCGCTAGGCGGACGTGAAGATTTATTACCACTGTGGTTTTCAACTATGCTGCATCATTCATTAGTAGATACAGTAAGCGGTAGTTATCACGACTTTGGGCAGATCGGTGTGGCATCACTCCTTATGGTTGCCCAAAACAACAACATTAATATTACAAGTGAACAAGCTAAAACAGCTATTGTTACGCCTCTTTTAACGCTTCCTCCCCACAGCGATGTTAAAGAAGGACTGGCAAAACTCAAAGCACAGGGCTATAAGTTAGTAAGCCTTACAAATTCTTCAAACAAAGGTGTAAAGGCACAGTTTGAAAGCGCTGATTTAATGTCTTACTTTGATGCGCGTTACAGCATTGAAGATATTAAAATTTACAAACCAGACTTACGTGCGTATGAGTGGGTACTTAAAAAGCTAAACGTAGCACCAAATGAAGCAATGATGGTTGCAGCCCATGGCTGGGATGTTGCTGGTGCAAAAGAAGCTGGCTTACAAACCACTTTTATAGCACGCCCAGGTAAAGCACTTTACCCATTAGCTAAAAAACCAGATCACGTTGTGAAAGATTTACATGAATTAGCCGCTCTACTTAAATAAGTACACGCTGATGAATCAATATCCAAGCGGCCAATGTTAGGATGACATTGGCCGCTTTTTATAACTAACCCTAAATATGTCTTAGTGTATTTATTTTCATAATCTGTATGTTAAAAATTGAATGTAAACAAAGCATTTAGCCCGCTATGCGTTATTTTATCTGCTAGCAATTTAGTACTCACAACGCTACTATTAAATAAATACGTGGTGGAGAACATAATGAATAGTGAAAGATTAGGTGAGTTTGAGCAGTACTTTCAAATTAATGAAAGTATAAGAGTAAATTTATTCCCCGTATCAAACGGACAAGTTCCTAAATCGCAGCTTGAGCTTGAAGACGACATTCCCCCACTATTTAGATTAGCAAATGAAGTAAGTGAGCTTGAGCAAAGCTCGTTACGCCCACTGCGTAACTTAGGCGATATAGCACAAGAGCTAGCTACTTTTTTACAAGCGCAGTCACGTAAAATAGATTTAATAATGAGCCATATTTTGGCCTCAGAACAAGCCCAAGATAACGCAATACAATGTGATAGCTACGGCGGTGGCGGTATTCGTTTTACATCACCTGAAGTACACTCAATTGGCCAAGCATTTAGAACCAAACTGTTTTTTCACCACGAGGCCTCTGCGGTTTATTGTTACACCGAAGTTGTGGCAGTAGAAAAACAAGATAGCGAACACTACCAATACACTATGCTCTTTACCGCAATTAGAACCACTGACCAAGAACTTATTGTTAGAGCGAGTTTACATGCTCAAACCCGCCAACTTAAAAAACGTCAAGAACTTGATCAAAACCAAGGCGACCTAAACAGTGATAATTAGCTGACATCTTTATGTAAAATGCTAAACTAGCGCCATCTTAATTAGTATATAAAATTCATGAACTTTAGACTTTTACCAGAATGGGCCGAGCAAGACGCTGTTATGCTTACATGGCCTCACAAAGACACCGATTGGGCCGACAACTTAGCGCGTGTAGAACCTGTATATATTGAACTTGCTAAACACATAACAACGCAGCAACAGCTTGTTATTGTGGCGCATAACAGTGCCTTAAAAGTGCATATTACAGCATTACTAAATAGTGCTAACGTCTCTCTTAATCGTGTCCATTTTGTAGTAACGCCTACTAACGATACCTGGGCGCGCGATCATGGTCCGCTTACTTGCGCCGCTATTGATTCACCAAAGCCATTAAAAGTATATGATTTTACTTTTAATGGTTGGGGCAATAAGTTTGAAAGCGCATTAGACAATCAAATTAATTGTACTTTGGTAAAAGAGCTAAGTAGCACAAACAACCAATATCAAGCGCTCGATATGGTACTTGAAGGTGGCGGTATTGAAATAAACGAGCACGGTGTGTTGCTAACAACCAGTGAGTGTTTGCTTAATAAAAACCGTAACCCTGATTTAAACCCAAATGATATTGAAGCACTTTTAAAAGAGCACTTAGGCGCGACGAGTTTTTTATGGGTTGAACATGGCTATTTAGCGGGCGATGACACCGACAGCCACATTGATACCTTAGTGCGTTTTGCACCAAATAATACCCTTGTATATGTGCAGTGTGACGATAAAACTGATGAGCACTTTAGCGCACTTGATGCGATGGAAAAACAACTAAAAACCTTTAAAACTGCCGATAACACCCCATATAACTTAATTGAGTTACCGTGGCCAAAAGCCGCTTATGACGATGAGCAAACACGCTTACCGGCTACCTACGCTAACTACTTAATTATTAATAATGCTGTGCTTGTGCCAACGTATAATGATGCCAATGATAAGCGTGCTCTTGCGCAAGTTCAAAAAGCATACCCACAACACACTATTATTGGCGTAAATTGCCAACCAATTATTGAACAATTTGGCAGCCTGCACTGTATTACAATGCAATTACCTCGTGGATTTTTAGCTGGAGCAGCACAATGACAAGCCCTGCAAAATTAACCGTTGCGTTAGTGCAACAAAGCAATACCGATAACGCTCAGGACAATATGGCAAAATCAATAAGTGCCATTCGTGAAGCCGCTCAAAAAGGTGCAAAACTGGTTGTACTCCAAGAGCTACACCGAAGCCTCTATTTTTGCCAAACCGAAAATGTTGACGTATTTGATTTAGCCGAAACCATTCCAGGCCCTAGCAGTAATGCCTTAGGTGAGCTTGCTAAAGAGCTAAGCATTGTTATTGTCGCGTCTTTATTTGAAAAGCGCGCTACGGGCCTTTATCACAATACTGCAGTTGTATTAGAGCAAGACGGCAGTATTGCAGGTAAATACCGCAAAATGCATATTCCTGATGATCCTGGTTTTTACGAAAAATTTTACTTTACCCCAGGTGATATCGGTTTTGAGCCTATTCAAACCTCGGTGGGTAAATTAGGCGTGCTAGTATGTTGGGATCAATGGTTTCCGGAAGCTGCACGTTTAATGGCAATGGCTGGCGCTGAGGTATTAATTTATCCAACCGCTATCGGTTGGGATCCTAACGACGATTCGGCTGAGCAAACTCGTCAAAAAGATGCGTGGGTTATTAGCCAACGTGCCCATGCTGTTGCCAATGGCGTGCCGGTAATTAGCTGTAACCGCGTTGGCCATGAAAGTGACCCTAGTGAGCAAAGCGATGGTATTTCGTTTTGGGGCAATTCGTTTATTGCAGGCCCACAAGGTGAACTATTAGCAGAGGCTAATAATACTGATGAGCAAATTTTAGTAGTAGAAATTGATCAAAAACGCTCAGAAAACGTAAGACGTATTTGGCCGTTCTTGCGTGATCGACGAATTGATCACTATAAAGACCTAACAAAAATATACCGAGACTAAGTAACCTTAACTCAAGATGGCTCTTACTTGCTAAGAGCCAACTATAAATGGAGTAATAAATGGCGTTTGAGCAATGGGCAGCCTTGCCTTGGGTAAAATCTCATAAAGATAAAATTCAATGGGGCCAGCTAAGCGGAAGTGGTTTAAGTATTGCTATTGCTGAAGGCGTTAAACAACAAGATAACTTAGTCTTAATTGTTACGCCTGATACACCAAGCGCACTGCGCCTTGAAACAGAGCTAGAATATTTATTACCCGATAACCCAGTCATGGTATTTCCTGATTGGGAAACTCTGCCATACGATCATTTTTCTCCCCATCAAGATATTATTTCAGCCCGTTTGGCCACTTTAAACACCTTAAAAAAAGAACAACAAAGTGTGTTAATTGTACCTGTATCTACCTTAATGTTGCGAACAGCCCCGGCCTCGTTTATTTACGGTTCAACAATAAACTTTAAAGTGGGCGACAAGCTAGACACACATAACTTTCGTGACAATTTAGAGCAAGCCGGTTATCTAAATGTTCAACAAGTAATGGAGCACGGCGAATACGCTATACGCGGCTCTATCGTCGACTTATACCCAATGGGTAGCCCGCATCCATTTAGACTCGACTTTTTTGATGACGAACTCGATACTATTCGCTTATTTGATGTAGAAACGCAGCGTTCTGATGAAAAAGTAGATAAAATTGAGCTACTTCCAGCACATGAATTTCCTACTAACGACGCTGATATTGAACGTTTCAGAATAAGCTACCGTGAAAAATTTGGTGCAAGCTCGCAGCAAGACTCTGTATACATGCAAGTAAGCAAAGGTAACTGGCCTGCCGGTATTGAATACTACATGCCGTTGTTTTTTGAAAAGCTCGCGACTATTTTTGACTACCTGCCAGAAACAACTACCGTTATGCAACTGGGCGATTTAGAGCACGCGGCAGATAACTTTTGGCACGATGTAAATGTACGCTATGAGAACCGCAGAGTTGACCCACTTCGCCCATTACTAGAACCCAATGCGCTTTATCAGCCTATTGAAGAGCTGTTTTCTAATTTAGGCAATTTTGCACGTATTCGTTTATCGCTTGCAAAGCTTGGTACTAAAGCGGGCAATAAGAACTTAAGCGTTAGCGAGCTGCCTGCTATTCGAATTGATCATAAGCAGCATGAACCTTATGGCGCGTTTATAAATTATGTAGCAGAGCAAAAAAAGAAAAAAGGCCGCATATTACTCAGTGTTGAATCCGATGGTCGTCGCGAATCATTACTGAGCATTTTAAAACCAAGCGGTTTAAAATTTAAAGAATTTGAAACACTCGAACAATTCACAAAAAGCGCGAGTGATGTAGGTTTAATAGTAAGCCCGCTTGAACAAAGTGTCGTACTTGGCACTAAACCAAGCCTATCTATTATTACCGAGCAAGAACTGCTAGGCATAAAAGTATCTCAGCGCAGACGCCGTAAGCACAAGTACGAAGCCAGCCAAGATGCACTAATACGTAACTTAACCGAGCTTAAAGAGGGCCAACCTGTTGTGCATCTCGATCACGGTGTTGGGCGTTACCAAGGTTTGCAAACAATTGATGCTGCAGGTGTAATTACTGAGTTTGTTACGATTACTTACGCAAGTGAAGCTAAACTATACGTGCCAGTGTCGGCGCTGCATATGCTGAGTCGTTACTCTGGTGGCGAAGAAGCTAGCGCCCCGCTGCACAAGCTTGGCTCAGATGCATGGGAAAAAGCAAAAAAACGTGCGGCTGAAAAAGTTCGCGACGTAGCAGCAGAATTACTCGACATTTATGCACAGCGCCAAGCAAAACCCGGTAATAAGTTTACGCTAGACGCCCCTGCATATCGCCAATTTAGCGATAGCTTCCCGTTTGAAGAAACTGACGATCAGCGCAACGCCATAGAAGCGGTATTAGGTGATATGCAATCAAAGCAAGCCATGGACCGCTTAGTATGTGGTGACGTAGGCTTTGGTAAAACAGAAGTGGCCATGCGCGCTGCTTTTGTAGCGGTTAACGATGATAAACAAGTGGCAATTTTAGTGCCTACCACCTTGCTGGCTCAGCAGCACTATGAAAACTTTAAAGACCGTTTTGCTGATTTTCCTATTGAAGTAGGTGTACTTTCGCGCTTTAACTCCACTAAAGAGCAAAAAGATACGCTTGAAAAAATGGCAAACGGTAAGCTCGATATAGTTATTGGTACACATAAACTTATTCAGCAAGATATTAAGTTTAACGATTTAGGCTTACTCATTGTCGATGAAGAACATCGCTTTGGTGTTCGCCAAAAAGAGAAAATTAAAGCACTGCGCGCTGATGTAGACATACTCACACTAACTGCAACGCCAATACCGCGTACACTTAACATGGCCATGAGCGGAATGCGCGATTTATCAATTATTGCAACGCCACCGGCTAAACGTTTAGCGGTTAAAACCTTTGTACGGCAACGCGATGTAGAACTAATACGCGAAGCCGTACTGCGAGAAATTAAACGCGGTGGCCAAGTGTACTTTTTGCATAACAATGTAGAAACTATTGAGCGTGTTGCACAAGAAATTAGTGAATGGGTGCCAGAAGCAAGCGTAACCTCAGCCCATGGCCAAATGCGCGAGCAAGAGCTTGAGCAAATAATGACTGACTTTTATCATCAAAAATACAACGTGCTTGTATGTACTACGATTATCGAGA
Source organism: Pseudoalteromonas sp. 5Ae-yellow (assembly GCF_014077565.1). Lineage (NCBI taxonomy): Bacteria > Pseudomonadati > Pseudomonadota > Gammaproteobacteria > Alteromonadales > Pseudoalteromonadaceae > Pseudoalteromonas > Pseudoalteromonas sp. 5Ae-yellow. The sequence goes on along the minus strand of NZ_JACGWD010000005.1, from coordinate 39,454 downwards.
CCGGTATCGATGTACCTACAGCCAACACCATTATTATGGATAGAGCTGATAAACTTGGCCTTGCGCAATTACACCAATTACGTGGACGAGTTGGCCGAAGCCATCATCAAGCGTATGCCTATTTACTCACAGGTGACCCCAAAGCACTTTCTAAAGATGCGAGTAAACGCTTACAAGCAATCGAATCATTGGAAGATTTAGGCGCGGGTTTTGCCCTCGCTACACACGATTTAGAAATTCGTGGCGCCGGTGAGTTACTTGGCGACGATCAATCAGGTCAAATGCAAACTATAGGCTTTAGTTTGTATATGGAAATGCTCGAGCAGGCCGTAAATGCACTACGTGAAGGTAAAGAGCCAACGCTTGAAAACCTACTTCAAAAACAAACCGAAGTAGATTTAAAACTAGCTGCCCTATTACCTGATGACTACATACACGATGTAAATGCACGTTTAGGCATGTACAAGCGCGTTGCAAGTTGTGCTAACCTTGACGACATGGACGAATTACAGGTAGAACTTATAGACCGTTTTGGTTTACTGCCAGATGCAGCCAAAAACTTGTTCAGCTTGCAGCAGCTTAAAATGCAGGCCAGTAATTTGGGTATAACAAAAATTGAGGCAAACCCAAAAGGTGGTTATTTTGAATTTAGCCAAGATACCAAGGTTAACCCTAGCTTCATCATTGGTTTGATACAAAGTGCGCCTAAGGTGTACAAAATGGATGGCGCAAATAAATTGCGCTTTGCAATTAGTGAAGCTAACGCTCGCGAACGCTTAAAAATGGTCACTGCAATGATTGCAGATTTCGAAAAAAAGGTTAGCCATTAATGTTGCTAAAAAAATCGCTGGTTATTTTATGCTGCTTGTTTAGCAGCACTGCATTTGCAGAACGCTGGTTTGAGGTTGAGGTGCTTGTATTTAAACAGCGCCCAGCTCCGTATTTGCAAGAAGATTTTACACTTAAGCACAAAGCTATTGAGGATAAAAACTCTCTAGATTTAATGACCCCTCTTTATACAGAGCAAGCAATGCAAGCCTGTATAGATGGTGATGAGCGTTTTCAAAAACGCTCTTTTACAGATTCATTAGTAAATTCAAACCCGCAATCGGGTGTATGTGGTGACAGTACAAACTACCTACAAAGCTATGATGAGCTACCTGTTACACCTCTAGCGCCCGCTAAAGATGATATGCAGCAAACTTATTTATTAGCGCCAGAACAGCTGCAATTTAAAGCGCAGTACCGACAGCTAGATCGCAAAGGATTAACACCTATTCTACATACAGGCTGGCGCTTTGAAGGCGCAAGTAAGTCGCGTGCACCAAGCATGCATTTAATCGCAGGTAAACACCTTAAAAGTGACTCTAACTTAACCCCTAGCTATTCAAACCCTGATTTTGTAAGTTTATTAAATTCACAACCTGAACTATTTAACGACCCGGAGCAATCAAAGGCAGAATGGGAACTAGACGGTTTATTTAAAATACACTTACGACATTATTTATACATTACAGCTAATTTTGATATTAGCCAAAAGCTAAAAAATGGCGATATAGAGTCAGCCCGCTTTTCTCAGTTTAGACGTGTAATAAGTGGTGAAGTACATTACTTTGACCACCCACGAATGGGCATGATTGTCCAAATCAGAAAATTCAAACATTAATACTAAGTAGGATATAACAATGAAAAAACTCCTTATCATCGCAGCTACATTAAGCCTTGCGGCTTGTTCTAAAGTAAGCCTTGAAAGCTACGAAAAAATTAAAGTAGGTATGGATAAGACTGAAGTGGAAACCATTTTAGGCAGTGCTGATAACTGTGTTGAAAAAACACTGCATACTAATTGTGTGTGGGGCGATGAAGCGAAAAATATCGAGATCACGCTAGTGTCAGACAAAGTAACTTTATATAGTAAACATGGTTTAGCTAATAAATAAATTTAAAAAAGGACTGATTTTATCAGTCCCTTTTTTATTCTTAAGCTTACTTTTTCGAGTAAATGAGCTCAATATTGACGATTTTACTGCGATTTAACGTTATTTTATAGCGTTGGTAAAGTGTTCTATCTTCCTCAGTCAGCACAAGCACCATGTTAAGTTGGTAGCGCCGCTCAACCGCCTGTTTAGATATTTTATTACTGTCTAAATGATATAACTTCCCTTCACCACGTTTTAAATAACGCGCAAATGGCGCAAGACTAAATTGCAGAGTTTGTTGCAAGGTATCGTAACCAGGTAAAAATTCTTTTGCACTTACACGCGTTTCACTCGCAAAATGTAACCACTGCGCAGCTTGTTTATTTTGCTGTCGACGTTTTGAAAATATAGATTTTACTTCTTTAGGGATTTTTTTAAAGCGTGTGTATTCAAGCCAAATTAGCTGACTCGCTATTTTGTCTTTGGTAATACTATTTTTAAAACTAAATCGCCACTTGGGTCGCCCTTGTACAATAGCTCGCCAAATCATACGCGTAATATCTTCTTTAAATATCTCACGCAGACCGTAAATAACCCCCAAAATTAAAATAAGCGTCGCGGTGACTTCAGTAAACGTTGAGCGAGCATTAAGTATCACAACCATCACAAATGCCATTATAACGGCTGTTACCGTGCCCTTAACTAATCGCTTAAGGTAGCTATTAAGAAACCGCGTTTGGCGTTGTAATATAACGCCATGCTCAATTAAGCGTTGTAGCAAGCGCATTTTATTTGTTATTCGATTAGCGTCTTGCATTGTGGTTTCAGAATTATAGTTTTTGTCAGCCCGGTACGCATTTTCGTTTTTACAAAACTGCATTAAATCGTTACGTTCTTTTGCATAATCGCTACTACGGGGGCCTTCATCTAAAAGCTTTAAAAAAGATTGCTCAACATGCCAACTTAAATAGTTATCAGCATTGGTAAAAAATGGCAGTAGCTTTTCGTCATCTGGCGTATAACGGCGCAGCTTTTTTAAAAGCCCTTCACTTTGTTCATATACTTCGTTAGCACGTTTATAAAAATCTTCGGCTTCGTCAATTTTTAACGCGTCTTTTATATCGGCATCAAGGGCTAAACGCACTTGATAACAAAATAAGTTAAGATTTTGACGATAATCTTGTTGCTCACCTTTATTTTTACTCACAAAGCGGCTTCGCACTAAAGGCAGGTGTATATTATTCGCGTTATACGCTAAATGGGATTTGAAGTGGTTATTAAAGTAAGATTCTTCGGTAAGCGTTTGCGGATTAATCCCCATTTCATTAGGGATAGAAAAATACAGATCTATGCGCTGCTCAGAACGAGGAGTTAGTTCTGGCTCAATGACAAAAGATAAGTTTTCATCTTGTTTTAACAATCAGTTCTCCTTCTAAAATATCGTTTTAGTGTACTTGTCTCCTTTGTTTTGTTCAATAAAAAAGGCCCAGTAAATACTGAGCCTTAATACGATTAATGTGCTAGTTAAAACTTGTAGTTTACACTTGCAAAAATACGTGAACCAATTACATCGTAAACCTCAGGAACTGTACCCATATCGTTACCGCCTAATACTTTCTCAGGCTCTTTATCGAAAATGTTGTTCATACCACCAGTAAATCTCAATGCATCATTCAAGTTATAGCTCATTGAAATATCGTGGTAAATAATGTTGTCAGTACTAAAATTTTCGCCGTAGTATTCACCATCCATTCCACGAATGAATCGTGCGTTATAGAGGATGTTTAATGAATCAGTAAGATCGTAATTAACTGAAAGGTTCGACTTTATTTTAGAATAGCCACCAAAGTTGCCATCGATAGTACCTGTATAATTAATGTCATCTTCTTCAAACTTAATTAGATAAGTAGTATCAAGGTTTATACGGTATCTATCACCCGTGTAACTAACATTCCAATCAACCCCAGATGTTTTTTGAGAGCCAACATTAGTTAGTACAGAAGTTAAGTTAGATAAATCGCCAGCTTGAGTCACTCTAATTGATGAACATGAATCTGTATCGCCTTCAAAACAAGAGTTCAATTCATTCTGAACATCCAAGCGGGTAATTGCATTAGTAATATCAAACTTCCAGTAATCTAAAGTACTTGATAAGCCATCAGTAACTTCCCAAACCATACCAAAAGTGAATGAACGGCTTTCCTCTGCTTGTAGGTCATCATCACTTGCACGGTTTACAAGTATTTGAGCATCTGTAGCATTTTCCCATGGATCTGATAAGTAATCATAAGAACCTGAATTTCCGCCAAATAATTCAGCAACATTTGGTGCTCTAAAGCCAGTAGCTAATACAGAGCGCACCATAAATTCATCAGTGACATTCCAAGTGGCACCTAGTTTCCAGGTAATTTCACCACCAAAGGTAGAATAATTATCGTAACGAGCCGCACCTTCTAATGATACAGACTCCAAAACTGGTATTGATGTCTCAAAGTAGACTGACTGTACAGAATAGTCGCCATCTGTAGAATCCTGCTGTGCTGAAGAACTTTCGCCTAATTGAGTAATTAAATCAGGGGTATAAAAACCACTTTCAAAACGGTTTTCAATACCTATAGCATAACCAATATCACTTTCTGTTACATTGCTGTATCCAGCAGAAAGAACGAACTGCTCATTGCCGCCCTCATTATTGGCCATAAATATTGAATTATTAGCTGTTAAGAAGTTGCGTTCTAGAGGTTCGCCACTAAACCAAATATCCTGATTAGCATAAATACTTTCTTCTACTCTGACAGCGTTAATTGAATTTTTTACGCTATCCTTAGAGTCATTTCGCCCATAAGTTGCACTTATATCCCAACTAGCATCATTATCCAAAAGACCTTGTAAAGATACTGAAGCTCTGTAAGTGTCAGTTTCTTGTTCATAGAGACGAGGACCAGCATCAGCCATTCTTCTTTTATATTCTAATGTATCAGCTAGCGTACCATTTTCAGAAAATGAATTGGTATATTTAGCATTAAGTCTATTGGTTTTTAAATCGATACTTGTCGGTTGCGGCGCTAATTGCTGCGATGATTCACGACGCGTATACATTAAATCGATATTTAAAGTTGTATCTGAATCAAGTTCAGTATCGTAGCTTGTAAAAAGACTATACAAGTCATTGGGTGTTTGCGCATAACTAGATGTAGTGAAATCATAAGAAGTCGTTCGATCTTTAAAACCACCATTACCATCTGCAGTTTTACCACCTAATGTACCTTGTGGTATCCAAGATGACTGCCCTGCATCCACAAAGCGCCGATCAGATTGAATTATTTCTCCCCGACCAGAGTACTGAGCGCCAACGACAAAGTTACCATCCGCTACCTGCATACCGTGGAGTATACTAAAACCGTAATTATTGCCGTCATTCTTTGTTGTTCTACTACCATCAATATTGAGTTCAGTGCCTTCAAAATCTTTTTTAGTGATGATATTTACAACACCAGCTATGGCATCAGAACCATATACTGCAGACGCACCATCTTTTAATATCTCAATAGACTTGATCATCGCAACTGGAATGGTATTCAAATCGACAGAAGAATCAGCGCCAGTACCAGATGACACCATTCTGCGACCGTTCAATAAAACTAAGGTACGTTGAGAGCTCATACCACGTAAGTTTACTGTTGCAGAACCACCTGAACCGTTATTACTAGTACCACCTAAGCTTGTACCTGCAACTGAAGGTTGATTTGAAAGTACATCAGCAACTGATGTATAACCACTTTTGGTAATAAAATCATCACCAATGACGGTAATAGGGCTTGACGTTTCCATATCAGTGCGATTAATACGAGAACCCGTCACTTGAATTTTTTCGATTGATTTTGCAGCTTCGTCTGCCGCTAAAACTTGCACACTAGAGAACATTGGGATCGCTGCAATGACAGCTAAACCAAGAGTTGATTTTTTCATGAAAGAACCCTACTTGTTGAAATTTACCTTTATTGGTAATGCTCACTTGTTATAAGAATAGTGAGTTAAGCGGGCAACTTAGGCGCCTTTAACTGAACGAAAACTTAATAACTGCTTGTTTTATATACCACAACAAAATAGAACAACTTTAATAGGAACATACGTTACAACTTGTTTCATTGTTAACAAACAAATACACCTTTATATCAACACCTTGAATTAAACTTAGCCCTTAATCAATACAGGTGAAATCAAAGTACATCACTTTGTAATTAAATGTAATTAACTGAACCGTGTACCAAAAACAGACAAATTAACAACTTAATCACAACACATTATTAAAACCGCAAAACTAAATATTAATTAATAACCATATTTATGCATACTTGGCGCTTAAATAGTCTTATTTAGCCATTTTAGAAGGTTTTTTGATTAGATTTTTTATTCATTCACAATTAAAATTGAACTTTTTGAGAGCACTTATTCACCATTGAAGTTTTATCGGTATAAAAACCTAAAAAGGCAATTTTATTGATCTTGTCACTCAAATAATCGTATGTATAAGAAAGCGAACTCACATCAAAAATGCAAAGCTGTATACAATAGTTTGTAGCCGCAACTTTAATAAGTTACGTAAAAAGAATAATTGAGAGTTTGTACTACAGAAGTGGCATTATCTTTAACGGTTAGCTCTAAATTCCAGAGCATATTTTGCTCAGAACAAATGCCAACCATGGTATTGCTCTGCCACAGGCCATTATGTTTATTAAATTGCTGAGGAATGTAACCCATATACATAGTAATGCCTTTGAGCTTGGCATCTTCAATTGTAATATTTGTTGGTAAATCACTAAAAATAGTAAATGGGGTTTCGGGAGAAATAGTTTTCTCGCTTAACCATACTTTAACATCATTTGAAAAAGTACAAGGCAAATTGGCTGTGCATGTGGCATTTTTTAGAAATTTTTCATCTGTATTTTTGGAAAAATCACACGCTGTTAATAAAAGAAATACCGCGGTGAATAAACTTAACCTATATATAAGCATAACAATTTCGCACTAAAGAAAAGCAAATACTAATAATCGCGACTGCAAATAACAAGTGCGGGTGTTACTATTAAGCCAAATTAGGCACAAACTGTATCAAAAAATAAACAACAAGCTCACAAACATTGATTGATGTCATAATTTTATGTAATTGACCTATCTTTTTTAGGCCAAAAAATTTATCATTTCACCTGCAAAAAATAAGGGTTTCTCAAGTTTTTTTTCTGAAGCTTTCATGTATTGAAAGTTTTAGATAACACGCTTGAGAAAATAGTAGGCCCCACTTTTAAAGGTGGGTAATTCATTTCTAAACGCATTTATTGCAGCGGAAGCCAGAAAATGAGCCAAACAGTAGCATCACAAACTGAGTATAACTATAAGGTTGTACGCCAATTCGCTATTATGACAGTGATTTGGGGCATCGTTGGCATGAGTATTGGGGTTCTGATTGCTGCCCAATTAGCTTGGCCAGCACTTAACTTTGATACACCATGGTTAACTTACTCTCGACTACGTCCGTTACACACGAACGCAGTAATTTTCGCATTTGGTACCAGTGCACTTTTTGCGACGTCTTATTACGTCGTACAACGTACTTGTCAAACGCGTCTTTTCTCAGACAAACTCGCCGCCTTTTCATTTTGGGGCTGGCAGCTAGTTATTGTATTAGCAGTAATTACATTACCACTTGGTATTACTAGCTCAAAAGAATACGCAGAACTTGAATGGCCAATCGATATTTTAATCGCTGTGGTTTGGATTGTTTACGCTATTGTATTCTTTGGTACTTTAATTAAGCGTAAAGTGTCGCATATTTATGTTGCTAACTGGTTCTACGCTGGCTTTATTATCACTGTTGCAGTACTTCATATTGTAAACAGTATGGCAGTGCCTGTGTCGTTAACTAAATCATACTCAATCTACGCAGGTGCGGTAGATGCTATGGTTCAGTGGTGGTACGGTCACAACGCTGTAGGTTTCCTATTAACTGCTGGTTTCTTGGGTATGATGTATTACTTTGTACCAAAACAAGCAGGTCGCCCAGTTTACTCATACCGTTTATCGGTAGTTCACTTTTGGGCTCTAATTTCATTATATATCTGGGCTGGTCCTCATCACCTTCACTACACTGCGCTTCCTGATTGGACGCAAAGTTTAGGTATGGTTATGTCTATTATCCTATTCGTACCGTCTTGGGGTGGTATGATCAACGGTATTATGACGCTATCTGGCGCGTGGCATAAACTACGTACCGATCCAGTACTTCGTTTCTTAGTTGTTTCATTATCTTTCTACGGTATGTCTACGTTTGAAGGTCCTATGATGGCAATTAAATCTGTAAATGCGTTATCTCACTATACAGATTGGACAATCGGCCACGTACACTCAGGTGCACTAGGTTGGGTTGCTATGATTTCAATTGGTGCTATCTACCACTTAATTCCTGCGTTATTCGCGCAAGGTCGTATGTACAGCGTTAAATTGGTTAATACCCACTTCTGGTTACACACTGTAGGTGTTGTTTTATACATTGTTGCAATGTGGATCTCTGGTGTAATGCAAGGTCTAATGTGGCGTGCAGTGAATGCTGACGGTACATTAATGTACAGCTTTGTGCAGTCTTTAGAAGCGTCGCATCCTTTCTATATCATGCGCTTTGTAGGCGGTGTATTCATCGTAACAGGTATGTTAGTTATGGCTTATAACGTTTACCGCACTATTTCAGCTGAGAAAGAATCTCTGAAATTAGACGCGCAAGCACAATTAGCATAACGGAGTGAGATGATGAGCAAGAAAAATTCGCAAAACAAACATGAAATAGTAGAAAAGAACGTTGGCCTTATGGCTATTCTGACTGTTTTTGCTATTAGCTTTGGCGCACTAGTTGAGATCACTCCGCTAATGTTCCAAGACGATACAACTAAACCAGTAGAAGGCCTACGCCCTCTTAATGCTTTAGAAATGGAAGGCCGTGATCTTTACGTGCGTGAAGGTTGTTCTAACTGTCACTCACAAATGATTCGTCCTTTTCGTGATGAAGTTGAGCGTTATGGTCATTACTCTGTAGCCGGTGAATCTGTTTGGGATCACCCGTTCTTATGGGGTTCTAAACGTACTGGTCCTGATTTGGCTCGTGTTGGTAAGCGCTACTCGGACGACTGGCACTATGCTCACTTAGTTGACCCACGCGCTGTGGTTCCTGAGTCAAACATGCCAGGCTTTCCTTGGTTAGCAGAGAATACGGTTGATACCAGCCTTACTCTGAAAAAACTACAAATTTTCCGTGATACTTTTGCTATTAACCCAGAAAACCCAAAACATCCGGGTTTAGGTTATGGCAGCGACGAAGAGCTTCAAGCTGATGTTGATAAAGTTAATGCTATGAATGACGGCAAAGGCGCAACAGAAATACAAGCTCTAATCGCGTATTTACAGCAACTTGGCACCCACTTGAAGTAAAAATTATGGATTACGGAACATACAGAGGCATTTTGACTCTGGTAATTTTAGTATTGTTTATTGTGATTGTTGCATGGGCATATAGTAAGCGAAGCAAAACCCGTTTTGATAGCGCAGCTAATGCCATTTTCGAAGATGAAAAAAAACATGACAACACACTCTCTAACGAGGAAAAGGAGTCTGAAAAATGACTAGCTTTTGGAGTATTTGGGTTATTGTATTAACCCTTGCATGCTTATGCATCATCTTTGGCCTATTAGTTTGGAACTTAAAAAACTATGCTGGCGTAAAAGAAGGTGAAAGCTGTGGACATGAATTTGACGGCATTGAAGAGCTAAATAATCCACTACCAAAATGGTGGACTTACATGTTTTTCGCAACTTTTATTTGGTCAGTATATTACCTTGCAGCTTACCCAGGTTTAGGCAACTGGGAAGGTTTAGGTAAATGGACTAGTTCTAACCAAGGTATTACGTCTTTAGCTGAATCTAAAAAAGCAGTTGCAGAGGCCAAAGCAGAAGGTCGCTTTGTTAAACTTGATAAAGAGTATGAAGCTGCAGAAGAACGCTTCGGTCCTATTTTTAATAAGTTGGCACAGGTACCGGTTTTAGATTTAGTTAATTCTAAGTTTGAAGGTGATGCAGCGCAGCAAGTTGCTCTAGAAAATGGCGACAAACACGAGCAAACAGATGGTCAATTAGCCATCGAAATTGGTCAGCGTTTGTTCTCACAAAACTGTGCGCAATGTCATGGCTCTGATGCGCGTGGTGGTACCGGCTTTCCTAACCTAACTGATAAAGATTGGTTATATGGCGGAACACCAGACAAAATTAGAGAAACACTCCTTAATGGTCGTATAGCTGCAATGCCAGCTTGGGGTGATGCTCTTGGTGAGCAAGGCGTTAAAGAAATGACAGCACATGTGCTGAGTCTTTCTGGTCGTACTGTTAACCAAAAAGATGCAGCAGCAGGTGCAGCTAAGTTTGCAATGTGTGCCGCATGTCACGGTGCTGACGGTAAAGGGTCGGTTGCACACAACCTACCATTTGGCGCGCCTAACCTGACAGATAACATTTGGTTATACAATGGCTCCAAACGTGCAGTTGAAGAAACACTTAACCATGGTCGTGCTGGTGTAATGCCTGCATGGAAAGACATTTTAGGTGAAGAAAAAATTCACTTATTAACAGCCTATGTTTACAGTTTATCGCAAGATAAATAAGCATGCGGTTAATAAAATGTTTATAAATTAATTTATTTAATTCAATAGATTAATCCAGATCAAAAAAGCCTCCACTGTGAGGCTTTTTTTTAGTCTTTTACGTATAAATCCTATAAAATAAACCTCCCTAAACTAATTTAGAGCAACTATGCAACCTACTCCGTGGTATAAGAATTTTTGGCCTTGGTTTTTAATCTTTTTTCCGTTAGTAGCCATTATTGGCTGTATTAGCCTATTTATTACGGCAATAGGTAACGGTCCAGATATGGTTGTTGACGACTACTACAAAAAAGGTAAAGCAATCAACTTAGAACTTACTAAGTTTGAAAAAGCAAAAGCGCTTTATCTGCATGGCGGATTAAATGTAACCAATGAGCGCGTAAGCTTTAAATTTACAAAAGGCGACAGCAGCAATGTGCATGTATTAAAACTCTCTTTTTACCACCGCACAATTAAAGCACATGACTTTACCGCTACTCTAACCCCTAATGCCAATCAAGAGTTTACAGCACTACTTGATATGTACACACCAGGTGCCTACTCAGTATTTATTGAGCCTATAGATGGCAGTTGGAAAATGAAAGAAAATATAACGTTACCAACTGTACAAACTGTTTTAGTTACTCCTAATTATAAGTAGTATAACTATGTCTAACTCTTGTTTTCATTGCCTTGAAAATGTGCCAAACGGATTTAGTGCAAGCGTTATAATTGACGATAAAGCCCAGCCAATGTGTTGCATTGGCTGCCAAGCAGTTGCGCAAAATATTGTTGATCAAGGTATGACTGATTATTATAAATACCGAACTGTTCGCGCAGGCAAGGTTGAGCAACTGGTACCTGAGCAACTCGCATTTATAAAAAGTTATGACAACGAAGACATTCAAGACGAATTTATAGCCACTAACGACAATATCTCAGAGGTATTGTTGAGTGTTGAAGGTATAACCTGCGCAGCGTGTGCGTGGCTTATCGAAAAACAACTCTTAAACTTAAATACTGTAAAACGGGTTGATGTAAATACTTCCACCAACCGCGCGATGATCCAATGGGATAAAACCAGCACCCCATTAAGCGAAATTATTACTTCCTTAGCCAAAATTGGTTATAAAGCCTACCCATTTCAATCAGATACTGAAGCTCAACAAAAGCAACAAACTGCCAAAGCCTATATTCGCCGCTTAGGTGTTGCAGGCTTAATGACCATGCAAGTTATGATGTTTGCGTTTGCCATGTACTTTGGCATGTTTTCAGGTATGGACAGCAATTTTGAGCAGTATTTTAGATGGATCAGCTTAGTACTTGCCTCTCCGGTTATTTTATATAGCGCACTGCCCTTTTTAACCAACGCCATAAATGGCTTAAAAGCAAAACAGCTCAATATGGATTTACCCGTATCGCTGGCTATTTTTGGTGCGTTTGGCGCAAGTTGCTACGCCACATTTATGCAAGTCGGCGAAGTATATTTTGAATCTGTATGCATGTTTACCTTTTTACTTTTATTAGGTAAGTATCTTGAATTTAGAGCGCGTTTAAAAGCGAGCGAATTTACTGCTAACTTACAAAAATTATTGCCATTAACAGCCCGCACCATTAACGACAGTGGTGAAGAACTTATAATTGCAGCCAAAAAACTAAAACTTAATGACGTAGTACTCATTAAAGCGGGTGAAACAATTCCTGCCGACGGCGAGCTTATAAAGGGTAAAACTACGGTTGATGAATCAATGATGACGGGTGAACACCAACCCGTTACAAAATTTATCGGCCACAATGTCTACGCCGGTTGCGTTAACCACGACGGCGTTATTGAAATAAAAATTAATAAAATTGGCCAAAATACCCTTTTAAATCAAATTATCCGTTTGCAACACAACGCATTAACCAAGCGCCCTAAACTAGTTGAAATTACTGATAAAGTCGCACAGTGGTTCATAGCTTGTTTGCTTGTATTTGCTTCACTTACAGCGATCGGCTGGTACCAAATTGATCCTGAGCACGCATTTTGGATCACCATTTCGGTTTTAGTTGCTACCTGCCCGTGTGCGCTGAGTTTAGCTATACCCACCGCGCTTACATGTGCAGTGGCAACACTTACTCGAAAAGGCGTATTAATAAAACAAGCACATGTGCTCGAAACACTCTCACAAATCACTTTATTTGCATTTGATAAAACAGGCACACTTACGCAAGGTAAATTTAGCCTTGATGAAGTAGATATAATCGATAAACAATATACAAAAACGCAAGTGCTAGATATGGCAGCCATGCTAGAGCGTTATTCTGAGCATCCTATTGCCAGCGCTTTTGATGAAATCACGCCCGTTCATAACACTCTTGATAACGTTGAAGTACATCCAGGGCTAGGAATTAGCGCACAAGATACAACTCATCATTACGCAATTGGTAAAAGTGGCTGGTTTGATAGCAAAAAATCGAATGCACAAGCAAGCTTATATATAAATAAACAAGTTGTTGCACGTTTTTACTTTGTTGATAAAGTAAAAAACGATGCGAAAAAGCTTATAGAGTCTCTTCAATCGCAAAACTTAACGTGTCATATGTTAACCGGTGACGCGTCAGATGCAGGGCAAAAAGTAGCTAAACAGCTTAAACTTGAAAGCGTACAATCAGGATGTTCCCCACAGGATAAACAAACCGCAGTTGAGCAATGGTCTTCACAAAGCGAAGTGGTTGCTATGGTCGGTGATGGCATAAACGACAGCCCAGTATTTGCCAGTGCGCATTTATCAATTGCTATGGAAACCGGTGCTGACATATCAAAAAATAGTGCTGATGTAGTGCTTCTTAATAGCGATTTAGCCTCCATTGGTCATTTACTTAATGTTGCCAAACAAACCAGACGTATTATTAAACAAAATCTTGCGCTGTCTTTATTGTATAATGCTTCCATATTACCATTGGCAGCGCTGGGCTTAGTAGCCCCATGGATGGCTGTTATTGGCATGTCTGCCAGCTCAATTATTGTGATTAGTAATTCACTAAGGCTATTAAAGTTATGAGCATAATTTACATTTTGATCCCTATTGCCATTTTATTTGTCATTATTGCTATTGGCGTATTTTTTTGGGCCGTAAAAAGTGAGCAGTTTTCAGATTTAAACAAGCAAGGTCATAGTATTTTGTTTGAAGACGACAAAGAGCAACATAATAAAAGTAATGATTGACCCTCTTTATACCAGCGCATTTTTAATGGGCCTAATCGGTAGCGGTCATTGCATTGCTATGTGTGGCGGTATTGCAAGCTCATTACAACTGGCTAGTGACAAACGCAAAACATTTACCTATTCATTTGCCTATAATGTTGGACGTGCCTTGAGCTACATGGCAGCAGGCGCACTTGTTGCAGGAATTAGTAGTCAATTTGCAAGGCAAAATACGTCCTTTTCTTTAGCCCTTTCATTCATTGCTGCTATTTTTATGCTCCTCGTTGGCGTGTATATAATGCGCTTGGGCCCTACTTTGCAGTGGTTAGAAAGAATTGGCAAAACCTTGGTGTGGCAACACATTGTTAAACTAAATAAATATTTAATGCCTATCAACTCTCCTTTTAAAGCCCTAGGTTACGGTGCTTTGTGGGGCTGGCTGCCTTGTGGTTTAGTATATTCAGCGCTTACATGGGCGATGACTAGTCCTAGTGCTTTAGATGGTGCTTTAGTTATGCTTTGCTTTGCTCTGGGTACTTTTCCCGCGATGATCACGTTAGGCGTTGCAGCGCAAAAACTAAATACTATTATTAACCATCCATGGACCCGAATTGTATTAGGCAGTGTTATAATTTGGTATGGTATCTACTTATTGATTATTGCAACCGACAAGTTGGTACATTAATCTACACAATGTCGTGAATAAAAATTTAAACGGATTAAATTATGGATTTCTCTCAAAGCCGTACTAAAGGTAATTGTGCTATTAGCTGTAATAACTGCAGTATCAGTCAATTGTGTTTGCCATTTTCACTTAATGGCCAAGAAATGGACAAGCTAGACGAAATTATTGAGCGAAAAAAACCTCTCCATAAAGGCGACTATCTATTTGAATCAGGTGCACCTTTACAGGCTATTTATGCGGTACGTTCAGGCTCATTTAAATCGTACACATTATCAGAGCGAGGTGATGAGCAAATTACTGGCTTTCATTTAGCTGGCGATCTAGTTGGTTTTGATGCGATAAATAAAATGACTCATCCAAGTTTCTCACAAGCACTTGAAACGTCAATGGTTTGCGAAATCCCATTCGATACTCTTGACGAACTATCAGGGAAATTACCTAAACTTCGCCAACAAATAATGCGCTTAATGAGTAGCGAAATTACTTACGATCAAGAAATGCTGTTACTACTCAATAAAAAATCAGCAGAAGAGCGCCTAGCTAGTTTTATTTATAACTTATCTGAGCGCTTTGGTGAGCGCGGTTTTTCGCGTAAGGAATTTAGATTTACGATGACTCGCGGTGAAATAGGCAACTATCTAGGCCTTACTGTAGAAACTATTAGTCGTTTATTAAGTCGTTTTCAAAAAGCAGACTTAATTAAAGTAGAAGGTAAATTTATTACAATTTTAGATAATGATGCCTTGGCAAAAACAGCGGCAATTGTTAAGCCTCGTCAAATTAAATAGTTTGATTTAGAACAACAATTTATATGCTACCCCTTTAACTGTTTTATATTTACGTTACACTAAATGTACACCCGTTATGTAAATGGAGTAGCATATGAACACTATTAAACGAATTATTGCGGTTATTGACCCTACCAAAGACGATCAACACGGCTTAGCACGTTCAATAGATTTAGCTAAAAAGTCTGGCGCAAGTATTACCGCTTTTATGACGGTTTACGACTTCTCTTACGAAATGACAACCATGCTATCAGGCGATGAGCGCGAAGCAATGCGTGACGCTGTACTAAAAGATCGTGAGCTATGGCTA
Organism: Pseudoalteromonas sp. 5Ae-yellow; assembly: GCF_014077565.1. Classification (NCBI taxonomy): domain Bacteria; kingdom Pseudomonadati; phylum Pseudomonadota; class Gammaproteobacteria; order Alteromonadales; family Pseudoalteromonadaceae; genus Pseudoalteromonas; species Pseudoalteromonas sp. 5Ae-yellow. The sequence goes on along the minus strand of NZ_JACGWD010000005.1, from coordinate 23,888 downwards.
AACGATTTAGTCTCTCCTTACAAAGATATAAATATTGAAACCCAAGTGGTTTGGCATAATCGCCCTTACGAAGCCATAATCGATACTGTAATTGATGAAAAGTACGATCTAGTAATTAAAGGCACACATCAACATGGTGCACTTAAATCCGTTATTTTTACCCCGACCGATTGGCACTTAGTACGCAAATGCCCAGCTCCGGTTTTATTTGTAAAAGAAATGGCGTGGCCTGCTCACGGTAATATTTTAGCTGCTGTAAATGCAGTTAGCGAAAATGAAGAGCATGTAGCACTTAATAAACGCGTTATTAAAGACGCACAATTTTTATGTGAACTTGCCAACGCAAAACTTAATTTAGTTAATGCTTATCCTGCAACGCCCATAAATATCGCAATCGAAATTCCTGAGTTTAACCCGGGGCTTTATAACGAATCAGTTAAAAAACATCATCATGAATCAACCAATGCACTTGCTGCAGAGTTTAATTTAAACCCAGAGCAATGTTTTATTGAAGAAGGCCTGCCAGAGGATGTAATCCCTGATGTAGCGAAGCGGTTAAATAGCGAATTAGTTGTTATTGGTACCGTTGGGCGTACCGGCTTAAGTGCTGCTCTTGTAGGTAACACAGCAGAGCATGTAATTGATAGCCTAGACTGTGATGTACTGGCACTCAAACCCGATGGTTACGTGAGCCCACTTGCAAAAAACTAGATTAACCAAAAGATTTTTAGCAAGTAACAGCTCATATACTACTTGCTAAAAATACCGTGTTTAAATTGCTTTTAATTACATCCTAAACTCGCATATTCAGGTGGTTTGGGTATAATACGCCCCTTTATTTTTAGCAAATAACTTTGCTGTATTGTTTTACTAGGGGGCGTAATTGTCACACTCAGATCAAGCTAAAGCTCAATTTAACTTAAATAAGCTGCAAAAGCGTTTACGTCGCCAAACTGGTCAAGCTGTTATGGACTTCAATATGATTGAAGAAGGCGACCGTATTATGGTGTGTTTATCAGGCGGCAAAGATAGCTACACCATGCTTGAAATGCTTCAACATTTAAAACGTGTAGCACCTATAAAGTTTGACCTAGTTGTTGTAAATCTTGATCAAAAACAACCGGATTTCCCTGAACATGTACTACCCCAGTACCTTGATAAACTAAATGTTGAGTACAAAATTGTAGAAGAAGATACCTACAGCATTGTTACCGATATTATCCCTGAAGGTAAAACAACGTGTTCACTTTGCTCACGCTTACGTCGTGGTATTTTATACCGCACAGCAAATGAGATAGGCGCTACTAAAATAGCCCTTGGGCATCACCGTGATGACATGATTGAAACCTTATTTTTGAACATGTTTTATGGCGGTAAACTAAAAAGTATGCCGGCTAAATTAATGAGTGATAATGGCGAGCACATGGTTATTCGCCCACTTGCATACTGCAAAGAAACCGATATAGCCCAATACGCATTTGCACAAGGCTACCCTATAATCCCTTGTAATCTTTGTGGCTCACAAGAAAACCTACAGCGTAAACATACAAAAGCAATGCTTGCAAAATGGGATGCGGAGCATCCTGGGCGTATCGAAAGTATTTTTACAGCAATGCAAAACATAGTGCCTTCACATTTAGCTGATGCTGACTTATTTGATTTTAAAAACTTACAAACAGGTGAAGTAATTGATGGTGGCGATATCGCCCTTGATAAACCTGACATACCTAAAGTACCAGTAAGTAGTGAAATTGATGAACAAGAAGTGCCAAGTGTAGTTACTATAAATCTTAGCTAACTTTTAGTTATAGTTAGCTAAGAGTAAAGGATTAAGGGTTTGTATTTATATACAAACCCTTTAATTTACCAATTTAATCTTAAGCTTTACTTTAACTCTCAGCTAAACCTTGTAAAAACTCTAAACTTAACTTTTCTTGTGCATTGGCCTGGTATGGCAACTGTTGCAAGCTATCGTACGAAAAATCGTTAATATCAAAGTGACTTATTTCACTATTCCCAAAGCTGTTACGCTCACCGGGGCTTGGGGACATTTTCTCAATTACAAAATCACTTAAACGCATATCTGTAATACCTTGTGGTAATACCGACCAGTGAGCTTTCAAATTAAGTGTTTGGCTTCCCTGTGCTAACCGCTCTTTAGATACTAAATGAGCAAGTGGTGTATCGCCACTGTATAAGTTAGCCCTAACACGATACAAACCGCTTTTTATCACTGTTAAATTAGCTGGCACGACCATGTTTTCATCTTGTGCATATGCAGTTTCAAAACCTGTTAAAGTCGCACTCGGCGCCATATATTGAATTTGTGCAACTACAGGGACTTTTTTACCAGCAACATCACCCTCTACAAACACTTGCAAACTACGAGGGTAATCATCCTCTCCTTTAAAGGTGATAGTTGCCTCACCTTCACGTGCATTACCTATATGAGTATTTAATACTTCTTTTGTATCTGTATTGGCAAGCTCAACGACTACTTTACCAAGTCCTTGAGCACTTACTCTTATTATTATTTCTTCTGGGTATACAAAACGATACTGCTTAATACTTAACGTTAAAGCATCACCACTTTCGTCAATAGGGCTCGACACAGGGTAAAACTGGTTTGGTTTTAATCGGTCTTCATCTAGTGGGCTTAATGGTTGAGAATAAGGAGGAAATTTGAGTGCGCTTTGGTATTGCATAAACACTTGCTGCGCCGCTTTTGTTAAGTCTTCATTAAACGCGACTTGCTTTTTTGATTGTGTTTTATTTTTTTTAGGTACATCTATGGGAATCACTTTTACAGGTGATAAATCAGCTGCGTTCGCACTGTGTTTAATCTGTGGTTTTATTGGCTCAGCAGCTTTATGAGCATCATTTTTACCAGTAAACCATAGCGAAAATAAAATAGTGCTAATAATTAAAGCAACGACATAAAATTTTTTCATTTTTATATTTCAATCTTTTATAAGGCGTATAGTTTTTAATACTAATCTGCTTATATATGGGGTCTATTTAACGTTAAGAAAATTACGCTAGAACTAGGCAAAAATTTTTGTATCTAGTTGTTCTAAATAAAAAATTTTTAACAACGTTATAGTGCAATTTAATTCGTTAAATTGATCAAAGATTTATGCAGATTGGTATAACTACACGCCTTCTATGTTATGGAATCACATTATAAATAAGTGCTGATGCACTTAAATTATTTGAATCCTTAATATAACGATATTGTTTTTTCCAAAACCAACTACCTGTAGTTTTATCAAACGTATTAAACCCTACGTTATTACCTTCAACATTTACGTTATTCATGGCTATTGTGACATTACCTTTACGCTGCGCGTTATGTATTTCGTTATGGCTATAACTGTCACTCATCATCATTGGATAATGATTTGGCATAAAGCTACTAACAGCATCACCTTGCGATTTTAAATGGCCATCTGTATCAATACTGCTGCTACAACTTCCAAACGAGCCAGCCGAACTTACACCACATGAAGAGTGCGATGCTACAACCGAATCATCATTACCTTTTAAAAATCCACCTGTTAAACCTAAATACGCATTACCATCTGCCACAAAGCGTAATCTAGGTGTACGTGCATCAGGAAATGGCGATATTTTACGGGCATTATTCACTTTTAAATCGTGTAATACACCAACAGCTTCGGTTACATCGCTCCCTAGCCACCATTTGAGTGCTGCATCGACCGCAAAGTTCCATGATGCGCCAGTTAAAGCACTAACTGCTACATCAGCCAGCTCACTTCCACCGCCCGCGCCTGCTAAATCAAACGTCGCAACAATATTAAGCGGCTGTAAGCCTGCGTTTTCTAACCAGTTTTCTTGGTTATCAATAATATGGCGTGCAACTAAGTCGCCTGTTGAATGTGTTACAAATACACAGCCATCACTGCATAAATTAGAGCGTGAAATTTGCTTTAACTTTGGCCACACCCAATCGGTAGCAATTTTACCTTCAATTCGCTCATAAGCAGGCCAATCAATTCGCTCATCTGCACGATTATTCCAGTACGATTGCCAATATGTTTCACCGTCATTAATTACATCACTACCCGACTTATTGGTTATTTGCGAAGTTTGTAACCCGTGAATTAATATAATTTTGTAGTCTTTACTCGCAGCAGAAAAGCTCATTAGCATAGCAAGCCCAGCACCAATTAGGTGACTTGGTTTAATTAATGTGTGTGTGCGCTTAGTGTTGTTCATACAATTCCTTAATGTTGTGTACGTAATATTTTATTATCATTTAAGGTATTCATACTAGGGCTTGTCAGCCTTGGCGTTCATCAGCATCAGGAACAAATAACAAAGATGCAACAATTTATTATCATTTATAGGGATGAAGAAACTTATTACTTGTTATTTAATGGGTTAATAAAGAATAGTTGTTAAATTTAAAATTATCAGGGATGTTTCGAGAGTAATATTGAGGGGGGTTAGGTTGAGCGGGTACCGGTAAAGGTGCCCGCTTTAGAATAAGGACGTAACTAATCTAGCCGTTAGCTTTGAGTTCACTGGTAAATTGCCCAATCGCATTTACAACTTCTTGTGCGCCTTGCTGAATTTCCTGCATCACATCACCCGACTCTTTAGATAGTGCTAAACCTTGCTCTGCTTTTTCTTTACCTTTTTCTATTACAGCCACCGTATTTTGGGTTTGTGATTGGTTACGCTGTACTACTTCTACTATTTCTTCTGTTGCTTTTGATGTACGAGATGCAAGCAGTCGAACCTCGTCTGCAACCACAGCAAAGCCTCGACCTTGCTCGCCAGCTCTAGCCGCTTCAATTGCGGCATTTAATGCTAACAAATTGGTTTGCTCTGCAATACTACTAATACTTTGTACAATACTCGATATTTGTTGCGACTGCTGATCAAGCGCTGAAATTTCACTTGCCGCTTGCTCCATGTTAATAGCCAGCTCGGTCATTACTGCAACCGTATCTTGTATAACGCTCGCGCCTTGCTCTGCTTTTTTATCCGTTTGGGTTGAGGTGCTATAAGCAATTTCGGCAGCCTTAGATATCGCAATTTCTTGATTTACTTGCTCTGTAATAACTGTTGCAAACTTCATTACTTTATAAAGCTCATTCACGTCATTTGAGATTGGGTTATATGACGCTTCTAACCATACAACATTGCCGTATTTATCAACACGCTTAAAGCGCTCCGCTATAAACTGTCCTTCTCTTAATTTAGCCCAAAACTGTTGATACTCTTGGGAATTATACTCTGAAGCTTCACAAAATGTGCGATGGTGTTTTCCTATTAATTCACTTTCTTGATAACCCATTGCTGATAAAAACTGCTCATTTGCTTTTAAAACATGGCCTTCTAAATCAAATTCAATTACTGCCATAGAGCGATATATCGCTTTGATAGTGTCGCTTTGCTCGCGGGAAGCCGTAATTGTTTTTGTAAGCACACTCCCGAATATAGAAAAATAGAGCAACTGATCTTGCTCCCCTTTTACAGGATGTACTATTAAACGTAACCATTCAGCTTTACCATCACCGCGCGCAATTTGTAATGCACCGCCCCAATGTCCTTCTTTTTTTATAGCTTGCTGTAGGCTTTTAAATTCTGAAGATTGACGAGATGACTCAGTAATAAAATCATCAAAAGAGTTATTAGTAAGATCGTCTTCGTTGTAGCCTAAGTTTTCTAAAAACCTATCATTGGCGTGCGAAATTCTGCCATCATAGAGAATGTTCAGTACTAACATCTCTCGGTAAAGCCCTTCCCACACTTGTTGTAACGGATAGAGTTCTGCTTTTAAAGAGGCTATTTCATTTTGCTTATTTTTAGAAAAAAACATTAATATCCTTACTAGGGCGTGTTGACCTTTGTGGATTGAAATTTGTTCAATCTAGGGGCGATTAAATCACGGCGCGAGGTTTGTAACCTAGTGGGCTCGATAACTGCTCCTGCGTTATTCTAATGGCTTACATCCATGTAAGAATAAGTAAAAACCGAGCAAAGCTTCCGCGTCCTGCTCACGCCCCTTACCTACATCCATGTAGGCAACAAAGAGTTAATCGTCCCTAGAAAGAACCCAAAGGGCAGCGTATGTTTGGTATTTATACTACGTTATCGCCTATTTATGGGGAATACCACACTACATAGGCTCTGCCTTGACTAAAAACCAAACACACTACTGCAAATTCACCCACCAAAGATCAACACGCCCGAATACATTCAGTATAAAATTAACTTTAGTATAGAAGACATTTATAATAACGCGATAAATAACAAGCAGTTTGAAGCTAAATTATTAATAAAAAATTCAAATTAAGCTTAAAATTGTAACCTTTCATATAAACCAGATGCTCTTGATACGCTTTTATTCATTGCTAGTTGCAGTACTTTTTTGTCAGCCACCAGCTCAAACTTATTTTTAGCGCGGGTTATTCCCGTATACACTAATTGCCTGTTAATACCCATGCGCGCTTGTTTTAGCGGTGGCAGTACCATAGCGGTGTAACTAAACTCTGAACCTTGTGATTTATGAATAGTCATTACGTATACTTTATCGTGTGCAGGGAGTCGTGCTGGCGAAAATGCTCGTTGATTACCTTGCTCGTCAATAAATATGGCTTTGAGCTGATTGCTTTCATCGGGCATTAAAATACCAATATCGCCGTTAAATAACTTAAGCTGGTAATCGTTTTGGCTCACCATAATGGGCATGCCTGTATAATGATGAGTATTAGGGCTAACTGTTATTAAACCTTGCTGTTGCAATACGCGCTCTATTCGCTGATTTAAGCTATGCACGCCGTAATCGCCCTCTCGTACCGCAGCTAAAAGCTGATAACTAGCAAAAGCAGCATGCACCTGTGCAACATCTGCACCTTGGGCAATTAAGTTAAGGTATTTTGCATAATGACTTGCTGCACTTTTAACAAGCTTTTCAATTGGTTTTGCTACAAAGTCGTAATCTAAAATTACATCGTTAAAGCGCCCTTCACTACTTTCTTGCTCTACGTAATTTAAAATACCGGTGTTATTGGTGTTTACCGCAAGTGCGAGTTGACCAATGCCGCTTTGTGCATCAAATCGATAACTGTGTTGTAAAAAGGCAATGCAATCTGCGAGTTTAAATTCACTCACGCTTTGCGCTACGAGCTTATGCTCATTATTAAAACATAAGCTATTTAGCTCATCACAACGTGCTTGCGAGTAGCTTGGCGTTTGCCCAAGTGTTAAACCTTGGCATAAATCGCTCATTACGCTGCCGGTATCTACCGAGGCAAGCTGATCTTTGTCACCTAGGAGTATTAATCGCGCGTGCGCAGGAAGTGCTTCTATTAATTTAGCCATCAGCGATAAATCGACCATACTGGCTTCATCAATAATTAGTACATCTAAATGCAGCGGATTACTTTTGTTATGCCTAAATTTATTAGTAAACGGTTTTACACCCAATAAGCGATGAATAGTTTGAGCGCTTTGCGGGATCAGCGTTTTTATATCATCAGGAATCGTTGTGAGCTTATTTTTGGCACCTAAAATAGATTCACTTAATCTTGCAGCGGCTTTACCTGTAGGGGCCACCAGCTTAATACTAAGGGGTGCTGTTTCATAAAGTGACTGCAAAATAGCCAGCAACTTAGTCACTGTGGTAGTTTTACCTGTACCTGGGCCACCCGTGATCACACTAAAGCCTTTGGTGGCCGCAATCGCACACGCCACTTTTTGCCAATCAGTTTCAATTGTCGAATCAGCAGGAAAATAGGTATTTAAAAGTTCAGCCAATACTTCATTATTAATATTGAGCTTTCGCTCGCTCATGCTTAATAGTCTATCCGCGAGTGTTTGCTCATAACCGGCAAGGCGCGCAAAATAAAGTCGCTCGTTAAACAGCTGCAGTGGTTTATTTTCGCCCACGCTTTCATGGCTTTGTAAATAATTAAGCGCTGTGTGTACATTAAAATCATCACTAAACGGGCTTAGCGTACTGGGTACATTGCCATCGAGTTTATTAAAGTCACTTTTGCGCAAGTTAAAAGGATTGCTCCAGTCAACCTCATTTAAGGTTAGGCAGCTATGCTGGCTTTGCTGTGATAAGCACAGCAATAAAATAATATAAAATAGTTCATTGTGAGTTTGCTCAATGTCATTAGCACACAGTAATTCAGCGAGCTTCACATCAACTACACGCAGTCGGTTTTGCGCTAATAAATACTCAAGTAACGGGACTTCGGTAATCGTATTATTTAACACAATGTCCTCTAATGGGGCATCTTGTGCTACATTTTTTGAAGTAAGAGGCTCTGCGGCTTCATTATTAAGTGTCTCGTCTATATCGTCAAACAAGCCAGGTTGCTCATTTAAATCGCTCATAGCATAGCTCCTTGGCTAAATAAGCCATCTAAAATAATCACTTGTTCTTCAGTTAGCTTTTTAAAGTACACGCCTTGCCCTGTCGGCATTCCACGTAAAAACGTGTAATACACGCCGCCTAAATGGGTTTCTATCGAGTAATCAGCTATACGTTGTTTTAATAAACGATGCAGCGCTACCGTGTAGATTAAATACTGTAAATGATACTGATGACTGCTCATCGCTTGCTCAAGCATATCGCCTTCGTAATCAGCTGGCGTACTGCCTAAATAATTAGACTTATAATCTAAAATATAATATTTGCCTTGGTAGCAAAATATTAAATCGACAAAGCCTTTTAACAAGCCTTTTACTTGTGAAAATTCAAGCTTACTTTGCGTAAAACCAAAATGTTTAACCAACATTTCGTTTAGCTTAGGTGCACTTAAGCTCTCAAGTGGTAAATTAAACTCCATTTCGACTAGGCAGTCGCTTGGTGTAAGTACACCCAATGAAAGAAGGCTCTTATCTAGAGAGCTGTTATCTAGGGGGCACGCAAGAACATCGAGCACCCACTTTTCAGCCACTTCTCGCCATTGCTCACCTATGTGGTATTTTTCAAGGCAGCGCTTAACAACTTCCGATAAGTTTTGCTCAGTATTAGTTGGGTGGACTATTGGGCTAGTAAAATCTATTTGTTCAAATATTTCGTGCAAACAACTACCGGGCTTTGGCCCTTTAGGAAAACTATAAGGTGATGGCAGTTCGTCCTCTTGCACTGCAAACTCGTCTTTTTCATGATCTTCATCGCTTCGCCCTGGGGCTAATTGGTCGCTGTGCTTTTTAAAGCTCAACGCGCTAAAGCTGGTTGCTCGCCAGTTACGCTCAATAGTTGCCGTTACTTTATTAACACTTAATGTTTGCTGCGCAATTTTACTATTATTAAAACTAAGTGTTCCCTGCTCTAATAATGTGTGTGAGGTAAATTGCTGATAGCTCATCGCGCTATTAGCGTCGCAAAACTCACTTAAATGCGTACGCCATGTTTGGCTACTGGCAAGTTCAAGCCCTGCAAATAACACATGCCCTAGTGCACTACTTTGCATAGCTAAGCGGCTACTTTGCCCTTGCCCAATATTATAAACACCCAGCGCACAAAAGTGCACGGCGCGAGTAAGTGCTACATACAGCAGGCGTAAATCTTCAGCTAGACGCTCTTGCTCTGCTTTTTGCAGGGCATCTTCGTCTTTACTTAAATCGTAAATCAGCTTGCCATTATTGTGATAAAGCGCTTCTTTAGTTTCGCGATAGCCACTGGCAAATGGCATAAATACCAGTGGGTATTCTAGCCCTTTTGAGGCATGCATAGTAACAATTTTAACTAAGTTGGCGTCACTTTCTAGGCGTACTTGTACTGTTTCACCATCTTGTTGGCTTACCTTTTGTGCAAACCAGCGCAGTAAACGCAGCGTGCCTTCAAGCTCTATTTGTTTTTGTTGAAGTATTTCGCCCAAATGCCTAAAGTCAGTCAGCCAACGCTCAACGTTATACCCTAAACCTTGCCATCTAGCGCTAAGCTGATTATGGCTCATTAAACGCTCAAGCATTGCCATAGCGCCTTGCTTGTTCCAAATATGACTAAGTTGTGCAAAAAAGTTTAAGTAGTCTTGCCATTTATTTTCATCATCGGCGAGTGCATGTATTTCGTTATAACTTAGACAAAATAGCGGACCAGCTAAAACACCGCGCAGCAGTGACTCGTCATATTGCCCATGCAGCGCCGTTAAAAAGTTAAGCAGGTGATGGCTAAGCTCTTGGCTAAAAACGCTCTCGCGCGATAAATACACACTCGCTATTTTGGCTTCGCTTAGCGCTTTTTTCATTATTTGCGCTTCAACACGGTCGCGCACTAATATACAAATATCGGCAGCACTTACAGGATTACTGCCAATACACGCATCCCCCTGTTTTGCTTTTTCAAGCAGGGTCACTATTTTATTAGCAAAGTGAGCGGCTAAATGTGCTTGCCCTACACCTTTGTTGGTTGGTTTGTTTTTTTCATCGGCGGCTTCATCCACAAATACATTAAATTCGAATGCGGTCGCGGGTTTGCCATCAATTAAAAAAGAGTCTTCCGCTTTTTTACCTTTAGCAGCCACTGCGTTAAACGGTATGGCGTCGTTATAAATAAAGCTGTTAGCGTGTTTGCCAAATAAACTATTAACACTATTTACTATATCGGTGCTTGAGCGAAAGTTAGTACCCAGCGTAAATTGCTGATCAGTCTGTACAGCTTCTTTTGCGCCAATATACGTAAAAATATCTGCGCCCCTAAAGCCATAAATAGCCTGCTTGGGGTCGCCTATCATGGCAAGTGTGGTATTTTGTTGCCCATAAATTTTACTAAAAATACCGTACTGAATCGGATCGGTATCTTGGAATTCATCAATCATAGCAACCGGAAACAACTGCGCAATTTTTTGCGCCAGTACGTCGCCTTGCTCGTTATTAAGCGCACTGTGTAAATTGGTCAGTAAATCATCTGGGGTGATCACGCTTTGCTCTTGCTTGCGCTTAACTATTGCGGCTTTTACCCAGCGCGCTGCATGTTGTACAACCGCTATTTTGAGCCCTTGGTTTATGCTGTTATTAAGTGCGGCAAGCTCGTCAAATTGACTCAGTAATGGATGCACAAATAATGGCTGATTTTTTTTATAATTGCCTGCATCGCTTAGGTTTTCTGTACTCCACACTTCAAACGAATACTTGTTAGTGCCAAATTCAAAAAACAAATCGCCGCCTAAACAAAATGCTTCAAGCGCACCAAGGCTGCCTTTTCGTGCTGGCGTTTTAGACCCGCTTAAACCCGAGCCTTTAATAGCACCGATAAACTCTTGCTCTAACACCGCTTTTTTAAATGCAGGCACACGGGTTATGTACTCGTCACGGGCTTTCCACACATCGTCTAAATTTATTTGTGGCGTAATGTGCGCATTAGCTTTGTTTAAAATACTCGCCACTTGAGCGAATAAAGACTCTGGTGCGGCAAATACATCTAAAATAGCATCGGTGCGTTCTTTATTAAGTGGGTATACAAACGCACGCCAAAAATCTTTAATAGTTTCAAGTAATATGTCGCGCTCATCTAAAATAAATTCGAGATTAAACGCCACTCCCGACTCAAACGCATGTTGTTTTAGCATCCGCTGACAAAAGCCATGAATAGTAAAAATAGCGGCTTCGTCCATTGATTTAGCAGCTGCATCGAGCAAATCAAACGCGCGGTGCTTATCATCAATTTTGGCAATTACGCCTTCAATGAGTTCGTCGTTTGGGTCTTGCCCAAGCAATGCGTCGCGCGCAGCAATAATTCGGCTACGTACGCGGTCTTTAATTTCTTGAGTGGCAGCGTCGGTAAAGGTTACTACCAAAATTTGCTCAACACTGAGCGGCGTATTTAACTCACCTTCTATTTGCATACCTAGTAAGTAACGTAAATACAGCCCCGTAATTGTATAAGTTTTACCAGTACCCGCACTGGCTTCTATTAAACTTTGACCAATGAGCGGCATAGTAAGAGGATTAAGCGCTTGCATGGTCACTCTCCTTTGCGTGTTCAAATAAAGGCGTGAGCAATTTATCACTCCATTTTATAAATTCTTCTTGGCAGTCGTTTAGCGATTGCACCGTTAAGCGAATATACGGGTTTTCGCCCTCGCCTCGCCCTATGTATTGCGGGCTAAATTTGCTCATTGCTTTTGTTATATCGCCGCCGCTTTTAACGTATTCATAACCACTTACCGGAAAAAATGGCACAGGCTCTGCGCGCAGCGCTTTGTATAATTCAAACCAATCAAGTAACAATGCATCGGCATCAGCTTTATTAATTGGCGCAAAGGTAATTTGCTTATCGAGTCCAAGTAACAATGTTTCTACTTGTTGATCCATACTTTGCGCTGCGAGGTGATAAATAAAGCCTTTAATTAAATCTTTCGCTTTAATACTCGCACTGCGGTAAAACACTTGTTTTTGCAAATAAACATGATTGAGCCAGCCCTCTACTTTGGTGCCTTCAATGGTAAGCAAAACTTCTATCGGCTCACTTTTTCCGCCTTTAATGTGCTCTCTTACTTGCCCTGCAAGCGCGTCAACTCGGTGCTCCATACTCTCAAATATGAGGCTGCCTACATTGGCTTGAGGTAACTCACCCCGCTGCAGTATTTGCTCGGTACTTAGGGGTTGCTCGTTTATATTGGCTTTAAGTATTTCATCAAGGTAAAAATAACGGCGCAGCGCATCTAGGCTAAAGGGTTCTTCGTCTTTTGCTACTTCGTTAAATTGTGGCAGGCGTAAGCCCAATGTTTGTTGATAAAAGCTCTCTTGTGCGCTGCACACACTTCTAATAAACACATCAAGATCTAGCTGATCTGGCACAGTCACATCAAGCGCAATAACTGGCTCTGGTTTAATTGACTCACTTGGCAGCCAAATTGGATTGTAACTGTGGTTGCTCAGCACAGTATTTGCTTGCTCATCGGCTAAATAGTAATGGCTATTAAAGGGCTGTAAATGCTGCTGATTAATTAGACATGCGGGCAGCGTTTTTTCACTCTTTTCGCTTAATACAAAACTACGCCCAATATATTCTAAAAGCTCACTTACAAGCGTTGATGGCATGCGCGGTTGGTTATCAAAACACGAGCGACCAATGTAACTCATGTATAAGTTGTCGCGGGCACTCAGTAGTGCTTCTAAAAATAAGTAGCGGTCATCTAATTTACGTGATCGGTCACCTTTTTGCTTTTTAGAATAAGGCACCAAGTCAAAACCAATGGGTTGTACGTTACGCGGGTAGTCGGCATCGTTTAAGCCCAGCATACACACTACTTTAAATGGCACGGCGCGCATGGGCATAAGCGTACAAAAGTTTACTTGCCCAACCAAAAACCGCTGCCCTACGCCTTTTTCTTGAATGCCTTGTTTAACTAAGTAACTAACAATACGCTGCGAAACCGCTTTACTGTAATCGCCGTTGTCGTGGTGTTTTTGTAACTCTTCGAGCACGTTTTGAAGTACTAATAAATCCCAGCTGTCGTCGCTTTCACTTTCGTATATGGCGTTTAATAGCTCGCTTAAAATATGCGCTTTATTAGTGAGCGTGTCATCAGGCGTTAGCTGCTCTTTAAAGCTTTGCAGTACATCAATAAAGTGCACGAGCTTGTTGAGTGTATCAAGCGCCATGCCTTCTACTTCATCAGCGCTGTAAATACCGTTAAACGGGCATTGTTCGTCGCGCATGGCTATACCAAGCAGTAAACGGTTGAGCCCATGTTGCCAGGTATTTAAATCGATAGCGGGTAAATCAAAGCTGCTTTTATGCGCTGCGTTTATACCCCATTTAACGCCTACACGTTCAAGCCAGTATTGAATTTGCTCGTATTCGTGCGCTTCAAGCCCAAATTTTTCGGCTATTTGCGTCACTTGTAATAAATCGAGAATATCCGACACACCAAAGCGCGAAAACGGTAAGTTAGCTAAACTCGTAAATGAGCTAAGGACGGGCTTTTCTTGCTCTATGGCTAAATCGGCCAATGCATAAGGAATAAAGCGGCTGCCTTGTGCCCCGCCAAATACGGCTTCAATGTAGGGGCTGTAAGTGCCTACATCGGGCATCATGACAATTATGTCTTTGGGGGTAAGCGTTGGGTTTTGATTAAATAAGTTAAGTAAGTAGTCGTGCAAGCGCTCAACTTCTCTGAGCGGTGTATGGCAATCGCTGAGCGTAATGCTGGTGTCGGTTGCGCTGATTGGTAACTTACCTTCGTCGTTTATAAACCACTCTTTATTATCGGTCAGTGATTCGCCTTTAAATGCAAGCTGATAAATCTCGCTTTGTACTTGCCCTAGTAAGGTGTCGTCAAACACATCAATAAAGCCATCAATCCAACGAGCATCTAGCTGTACGAGTTGCTCAAAATAGTCGCGACCTAATTTACCCCACGACGATAACAACGGATTACCTATAAAGTAGTATTCTTCATCTGGGTTGGTGTGTTTTTTTTGTTGCGCTTCCACCAGCGGCATTTTAGCGTATTTAGCGCTTATTTTAGCTGCTGTTTTTTCATCTATAATATCGCCCCAGTAATGCTCACTCGGGTTAAAAAAGAATAATATAACCTCTGTTTTTTTACTCAGCGCTTCAAATACGTCTAGCTGGGAGCTGGCAATCGCCGATATACCAAATAAGCTAATGCGTTGTGGCAGTATGCTATTGTCCATAGTCTCAAGTGCTGCAAGTAACTGCCCTTGCATATTAGCGCGATGAAATTGGCTTTGCCCAAGTTCTTGGCTTAGTTTTACAATGCGTCGCCATAAGTCAGGCTGCCATGGGGCAATGGTTACATCTACGTCATCAAGCTCATCTTTGCCGCTATCCCATGTGGCTATCCAGTGCGGTCGGTACATTAAATATTGGTCGTACACATCGGCTATTTTTTCGCATAACGCAAAGGTTTTTTGCCCGTCAACATCGCCCTCTAAATAGGTTTTTAGCGATAAATATAATGGCTCGTCAATACAGTTTGGTAAAATTGCAAACAGTTTCCAAGCAAGATTAGGTTTATTAAACGCCGACTCTTTAGGGACATTTGGCAGCAATTGCTGATACAACTGCCAAATAAAGCTCGATGGCAGCGGAAAATCGACCTGCGCTGCAACCCCTAAGTTTTCGCTTAAACCTATTTTTAACCACTGCGACATACCCGGCGATTGCACTAGCACTACTTCTTTGTCGAACGGGCTTTGCAATGGGTTTACTTTTAACAGCTGGTGGAACTGCGCTTGCAGGGCTTCCATCCGGTTTGATTGAATAATATTTAGCATATAACACTGACCTTGCTTGAGATAAAACCAGTGTAAGATATTTTCAATATTAGGGGTAGCGCAAACGGGTAATTGGCTTTAATAAATCAGAGAGTTAAGAACTAACTTACAGATTTTATACGCACAGCATCTATTTTATATACTGTGCGTAGTAGTGAGTTTATTTATAAGGGCTAATACTTGATAAACTAAAGTCACTTTGCATTATTACTTCGCCATCAATGCCTTTTAATTTAAGTGAAATAGTGGGGTCAATTTGCTGCCAGTCTATGCTTAAATCACCATAATTTACGTTATGAGTAAAATTCCCTACTCGGTGTTTGTTAGGGCTTACATCTTTCCACTTTTCAGTTAAGCCAGAGCTGGTCATCTCAATTAATGGGTAATCAAGGTTTTGCTGATACTTTGATATTTCACCCCAGTGCGTATCGCCGCTGATGATCACTACCCCATTTACCTTATGCTTTTTAATCAATGCAAATAAACGGTTTCTATCTTCAGGAAAGTTTGCCCATGACTCCCAACCTGTAAAATCGGGTAAAAGCTGTAAGCTTGAGGCAATCAATTTTATTGCAGCAGGCTTTTTAAGCTCTTGTTCAAGCCATTGCCACTGGGCTTCACCTAGCATTGATGCGCCCTTCACTTCACTAGGACTATACGGGCCTTGGTTATTAAGTTTGCGCTTAGTGTAGTATTCAAGCTCACCTACATGGTTTAGCGCATCACGGTTCCAACGTAAATCAGGCATTATTACTTGTATGGTTTGCTCATTTTCACCATACATGTACGAGGTATAAATTCCATCAGGACGAGTGCGACGCGCTGAGTTTACAGGTTCATCCCAAAAATTAAGCATAATTTGGCGTGATTGCTCTTTATGCGGATACTCTTTACCTGCATCGTTTTGGCCATAATCGTGGTCATCCCACATAGCAATGATAGGCGTTTGCGCTTTTAACGTTTTAAAACCAGGCTTTGCCCCTAAACGTTGGTACTTATCGGCAAGTACATCCATATCGTTGGTATCGCCGTAAATATTGTCACCCAAAAATATAAACAAATCGCCTTTCTCTTTGTTAATTGCATTAAATATGGGTATCTTTTTATCTTGATGCCCACACGAACCAAATAGAATTTTAGATGGCGCGGCAGTAACACCTGTACTAATAACCAAACTCAACACCAAGGCAAATAGGGTTAATGGTTTTAATAGGTTCTTCATTTTAAAATCTCGCTAATAGCAGGCGCCATATTTGAATTTATTTCATTTGGATTCTGCCCAAGCGCCTTTAAAACGGTCGCCGCTATTTGCGCTTGTTTAAGCTCATTTTTAGTTTTAATTAAGCCACTACCTTTTATTGCGGGGCCAATGGCTGCAAGCCAAATATGTTCAGAGCCGACAATTCCTTCTGGGTAGGTATTTTCACCTAACTCTAGCTCAGCAAGTGCACGTTTAGAGCTGTGATGTTGCCAATCATTGGCATTATTGCCACGGCCGTGATCAGTAGTAATAATTAGTGTGGTGTTATTTTTATAACCCGCTGTAGTTTGAATAGTTGCCCATAAGTCTTTTATAAAAGCGTCACTTTGCCTTGCCGATTTAAGGTATTGATCGTAATGACCATCATGCGCAAAGTCATCGGTTTCGCCTAAACTTATCACTAACAACTTAGGCTTTTTAGCCAACATATACGCTTTAGCAAAGCGATATGTAAAACTGTCTAGTCGTACGTTATACCAAGGACTGGGGATTTCACTTTGTAGCGCATTTAACAGCGGCGCATCGGTGAATAAACTCTCTTCAATTGACATAAAACCTGCATTTACATACACGTTACTGCGCTTAGTATTTACAATGTATGGGAATACATCCCAACTACCAAATAAGGCTGTGCTACCTTTAAACTCAGGTAACTTATCTAAACGCTCTAAAATAGTTTTATTTGGGTTGAGCACTTTGTTGTTACTATTTATACTTTCGTCAACTTCACCGGTGAGTATTTCGTTGTAACCAGGGTATGAAAAATACCACGGGTTACTTACCGACATAGTAGAGCCGTTAGCTCTATCGCCAATAATTACGCCTTGTTTAGCCACTACTTGCGTTAAAAAAGGCATTAGTAATTGCTGGCGCTCATTTGCTGTTTTTGCCCAAAACTGGGTCTTTAATTGCTCTGGCTTTTTAACAAAATCAGTATTATTAATTAAGCTATTATCAGCCCCATTAAATACTTCTTGCCAGCGTACTCCATCAAGCGTTACCAGCACTACATTTTGCGCTGCTGCTGCAAAGTTACTCGCTAATACACTTAAGCTAAATAGTGTTACTTTTAAAATCGTTTTCATCGCGTTTTGCGCCCTTTCATATAATAAAGCCCATCAATGATGGGCTTTATTTTAATTCAATTACTAAAACTTAATTAAAAGTCAGCGGTAAATGTAACTGCTGCGGTGCGTGGCGCGCCAATGTAATAAGTAGCGCCGTTACCAGTACCACCTGCTAAGTAGCTTTTGTCAGTAACGTTATAAACAACAAACGATACGTCAATGGCTTTAAACGGGCCTGCATCTACGTCAGTTGAATAACCTGCATTAAAATCAAGTACGGTGTAGCCGTCTACTTTATTACGCGTGCGAGTATCTTCGTCTTGCCATGCACCTAAGCGCTCACCAGTGTATTTAGCCGATAAACCAACACGAAAGCCATCGCTAAAGTAATCGGTAGATACCACAAATAAATCTTCTGATGAATCTATTATGCTGTCGCCTTTTCTAAAGCTCGGTGCTACCTCATTACCACTTTCATCTCTTAATATTACACCCTGTGAATCGTATGCATTTGGATCATCGGATGAATACTCAGAACTGCTATTAGTATACGACGAGTACACGCTCCAGCTTGGTGTTAACATATAGCTTGCTGCAAGCTCAAGCCCATTTGAGTCAATACCCCCTACATTTACGTACGAGCCATTTGTACCAATGGTGTAATCAATCCCATCTGTGCCACTACCAGGGGCAATAAAGGTAATGCGGTTATCAAACTTAACACTGTAAGCCGTTGCTGTAAGGGTTAATCTGTCGGCTTGGTAACGTACACCAAAGTCGATGTTGTCGGCAGTTTCTGGCTCTATGTTTATAAGTGTTGAGCTATCTCGCTCAAGTACACCGTCTTTTATTGCTGAAAAATTCTCGCTGTAACTAGCAAATAATTCTGTGCTGTTATTTAGCTGATACAATACACCACCACTAAATAACACGTCTGAGTCGCTATCTACTTTATCTGATCTTTCGTTAGCAAAGTGGTCGTATTTTTGTAATTCAACTAAATATTGTTTTGCACCAATATTTAATGTTAAGTCGCCAAAATTAATCGAGTCTTGTAGGTACCATTTGAATGTATCGGTATCAAAAGTGTTTTTGTATTGTGTCCAGTAAGGCGTGCTATCAAAGTGATGATAAATACGCGCATCAATTACTTTGTGCCAATCACGCGATTCATCACGTTCGCTTTGCTCATACCAAAAGCCCGCTTCGATATCGTGATCACCAAATGTAGCTTGGTAATTTGCCGTTACACCTAAACGATCTTTGTTGTAATGCGTGTGGCGGTAAGACATAACAGGCGTTGCTGTTGCATCGTAACACGCAGGATTTAAACCAGGACCCGACTCCCATGGCCAGCTCAAACTTTGCGTACAATCGGCATTGGGTGCAAGCGGGTTGCCTTCACTATCAGCAAAACCATAAGAGCCTGCATTAGTGCCACCCTCGGTTGTTGGGTTGCCATTTTCATCAACCGGCGTTGTTAAATAAGGTGGGATCCAATCGCCGCGACCTGAATTTTTATGATAATAAGGGCTAACAGTTAATAATGAAGTTGGCGAAATAGCGTATTCAAATTTTAAATAGCCTAAGGTATTTTCACGAAGCGTTCCCCAACCTTCTGCAAACATTTGGTCAAAATGCGGAACTCCTGTCCAATTCCATGTTAGCTGATCCCAATCGGGTGTTTGTTCAAACTGCTCAAGGCTTACGCTGTTATAGTTTGTCTCGCTTACATCATCGTAAGATAAACGACCAGTAAGTGTTAAATCGTCAAAATTAGATACAAACTTAAGCTCTGCGTGTTGGTTGTCTTTGCCCCCATTACTGCCTGAACCAATCCAGCGGCTTGTATCGGTTTGCGAGTAACTTACATACGCTTGTGTGTTATTAAAAATCGTACCTGTTTCGTGCTTAACGTAATAGCGTGTGGCATCGTGACTGCCTGAGGTATAAGCAAAAGTGGTGCTTTTATCTAAACTTGGTGCTTTACTTACAAAATTAAATGTACCGCCAAGCGCTTCTAGTGAAGCCGATTTAATGTCAGACGTCCCTTGACCAACCTCTACCGTTGCTAAATTTTCGCTCTCCAAGTAACGATTAGCTTTAGCACCGCCACCATAATTAGAACCACCATTGGGAATACCATCAACAGTCATACCTAATTGTTGTTGGTTTGAGTCAATACTAAAACCACGCATAGTGATTGTAGTAGACCAATCGTCGCCACCAAATGCATCACCTTCGTTTATGCTAATACCTGGTAAGTTATCAATAACCGATAATATGCTCGATACCGAACTTTGCTGCTCAAGCATTGCAGGCTCAATAACATTGTTAGCGTAGCTCGTTGGTTTAGCTACAACGGTTACTTCTTCTATGGTGCTGTCGTTAGCATAAGTAGATGTTGATACAGTCATGGCAATAGCCATGCTCAATAGCGATTTGTTTTTTAAAGCGTACATTGTTGTCCCGTTTAGTTTTAATTATGTAATATGAAAACGAGCACAGTATGAATTTTAAATATGACAACGAGGATGAACTTTATTTACATAAAGGTTAAACAAATATGGAAGATTTATGGCGAGAATATGTACAAAAAAAGACACCCAAAGGTTTAGCTTTGGGTGCCTTAATTATTTTCTAGAACTTATTACAAATAGTAATTTATTTTAATTCAGCTAGCATTTCATCGCTGTAAGGTACTAACTCTTCACCGTTTGCAATTTTGCTAATGTAATCTGGGTTTGCGATAAGTGGGCGACCAATCGCGATTAAATCAAACTTAGCATCGTTAATTGCTTCTTTTGCTGACTCAAAAGTATAGCTGCCTACGCCTACTAATGTACCTTTGTAGCCTGCACGTAAAAATTCAGACGTCGTTTTACCTTCAAGCGACTCAAACGCTGTACTGTCGTCAAAAATACCGCCGTGTAAGTATGCTAAATCTCTCTTCTCAAGCTCTGGTAATAAGTAATCAAATACCGCTTTATCACGGTTATCTTCGCTCATATTAAAATAAGCACCCGGTGTAACACGTAAAGCAGTACGCTCATTACTTACAGCGGCGATAACTGCATCGGTTACTTCTAGTGCAAAACGCGACATATTTTCAGGCGTTTGACCGTATTCGTCGCTGCGTGTATTTGCAGCGTAATGTAAAAACTGGTCAATCAAATACCCGTTAGCACTGTGAATTTCTACCCCGTCAAAACCCGCTTCAATCGCATTTTCTGCCGCTTTTGCGTAATCAGCTACTAGACCTTTAATATCATCGGTTGTGGCTGCTTTTGGCGTAATGTAAGTAAGCTCACGCATACGAGGTACAGAGCCTTCAACGCCAATTGCCGATGGTGCCAGTACATCGCCATCAAAAAAGTGAGGATGTGCAACACGGCCAACATGCCAAAGCTGTGCAAACATTTTGCCGCCATTAGCGTGCACTGCGTCTGTTACTTTTTTCCAACCTTGAATTTGCTCACTGGTAAATAAACCCGGTGTATTTGGGTAACCTTGCGCATCTGGACGAATAATAGTTGCTTCGCTAATAATTAAACCGGTTTCGGCACGGCGAGCATAATATTCAACCATATCTTGTGTTGGCACTAAGTTATCGTCAGCCATACAACGCGTTAATGGTGCCATAAGTACGCGGTTTTTAAGCTCAATCGTATTATTTAGTTTAAACGGAGCAAGTAGATCAGTAGTCATTTTTCAATCCTTCATTAAGTATATGCTTACTACAATGTGGCCTTTTTACAAACATTCAAGCTTATTTTGAATGATCGCTCAAATTAGTTTTGACTTATACTGTTCAATATACAAATTAGATCTGCATTGCTGAAATTAAATAGCAACTTTTCAACACTCTGTCATATAACTCGATATACTTGTGTGCATATAATTTAGATATAGTAATTAAGAGTGAGCTAATTATGACAACGCCAAATTTAAGCGAAGAACAAGCAGTAATTTTAGGGCTTGGAGCAAAAAAACGCCTAGCCTATATGTTCGAAACCGTACAACAGTTCAAGCAAGTATGGATTTTAAACGATGATGATGGCTGCGTTATGCTTGCCAACGAAGATGACGACTGTGTGCCAGTTTGGCCAACTCGTGAATTTGCAGAAGCATGGGCAACTGGCGAATGGGCTGGCTGCAGCGCTAAAGCAATCCCACTTGCTGACTGGTTTAGTCGCTGGACACCGGGTCTTGAGGAAGATGACTTACTTATTGCTGCCTTCCCTACAGAGGAAGATGATGGCACGATATTGTTTTCAGATGAGTTTGAAAAACAATTAAAAGCGCCAAAGCAAAAATATTAAGGTTCAAAGCCTAAATACTCAGAGTTCTAAAATTTATAAACGCGGCACTCAATTTAGTAGCCGCGTTTTTATTGGCAATATCTAAAATTCAAATAAGCCTGTGTAATTGCATCTGGATTTTCTACTTGCGGATAATGCCCAAGCTCTACAAACTCTTGTACGCGCGCATTGGGAATAAGCTTTTTATAATGCTCAATCATATGCTTACCAGAGATGGGGTCTTCTGCGCCTGCTATAAACGTAAGTGGTATATTGCTATTTATGGTGGCACCAACCCAGCGTGCTCGGTTTTGCTGCCTCTGCTTTATATAACTAATAAGTTTGGGCATTATGGCTAAGCCATCTTTATAAATTAGCAGCTCCCAAAGTGTGTCTACCACTTGTTTTGAAGGCGGTGTACTTTTACCAAAAATAGTAAGTAGATTATTGGCAAATTTTTGTTTATTCATTAATTTTGGCACTATCCAACCTAGCTTTGAAAGTAAAAGCTTTTGTATAAATAAGGGTTTATGCACCTCAGGAAATAACCCACCATTTAAAAAGCACACACTGTTTATTTTAAAGTCACTTTGGCTAACGACTTGCCTTGCTAATAACTCTTGAGCCACAGTATCGCCATAGTCATGAGCTAAAATATGTATATCATTAATATTTAACGTTTTTAAAAATTGAGTATATAAGTCGGCTTGTTCAGTAATTTTATAGCCTGCATTTTTAGGTTTATCTGACAAACCAAAACCTAGCATATCGAGTGTAATTACAAAATAATGTTCACTAAGGGTTTGCCACATACCTTCCCAGTCCCAACTAGCACTTGGAAAGCCATGTATTAAAAGCAGCGCAGGCTTAGTTATATCACCAGCTGTTTTAGTAAAAATTTGATGGCCACTAATTTGAGTAAATTGACCCTGTGATTGCCACTGTTGAAGAGAAAACATATATTAGCTTAATTTTTATTATTGATTTGTTAGTTTTATCATAAAGATAATGAAAAAAGGAAACAAAACCAATGCATAAAATTTGCATTGGCTTATTAAAAGTCATGTTAAAATTTAATAGTGTAATCTACATAAACTCGGTGGTCGGCTCTGTCGCCTTTAACACCATCAACACTGCCTGATTTTTCGGTTGTATAATCTACAAATAACCAACGTAAGCTTAAGCCTTTTATTTTCTCAACTTTATAGCGAGTATCTACAGCCCAATATTTTTCGTCGGCTGTACCACCTAACTTACCCAATGCAGAATTTTCAGCATCGCTGCCGTCTGTGTAGTAAAATTTAGTTGTTAAGCCAGGCGATACTGCTTTCAAATCAATTCCTAAACGAGCTTGCCATGATGTTTCATTTTGGTTTGTTAAATCGGCACCAATTAATGAGCGAGTTGGAAATGGGTTTGTACCATGGTCGCCACTGAAATTATCTTCAATCCAAGCATCACTTACTTTAGTAAATGCCGCACCTACACTCCAAATATCTTTTTTCCAATCGGCATCTAGGTAATAGGCAAACCCATCGTTTTCACTTTTGGTTAAACCTGTTAATGCACCAGGTGCATCTTCATCATCTAAATCACCACCCTCTGCGCCTGTTACAAATAAATCACCATCATCTTGTGAGGTAAATATGCCAGTTGAAAGGGTTAACTTACTTTGCTCAAGCTTAATGTCGTAACTGATTTTTAACCCGATTTTACTTAAATAATTGTGCGAATTTAAATATTCAGCCTCTAATATTAGATTGTCTTTTTTATGCGTAGCACCTACGCCCCAAATTACGCTAATAGCACCAGTTGCCGATTGATCGGTAGAAAAGTCTTCCCATCTATCATCGTGTCGACGGCTCCATTTATCGTAAACGTAACCGTATAATTTAGGGCGTGTTGATCTTTGTGGTATGAAAAACAAACAGCATGAAGATAAGGTATAATTGAATTCGCCAGAAAACTTTACACCGAACCTACATGCCAAGATTAATGTTAACAGACGGGACATGGAAT